>CAZEZR010000018.1:0-38580 GCA_964516465.1 uncultured Thiopseudomonas sp.
GAACCCTCGACACCCTTTTGAGGTGTACTCCCTTAGCAGGGGAGCGCCTTCGGCCTCTCGGCCACCTCTCCGTAACAACGGTGCGTATATTACCTACATTAATTTAAATTGCAAAGGGAAAAGATGAAAAAGCTCAAATACTTGTATCTTCTTGCTCATCTTTCTCTTTTTGGATGCGTTGATATATCTCTTCACGATGCACCGCAATTTCTTTTGGCGCGTTTACACCGATACGTACTTGGTTACCTTTAACACCCAGTACAGTGACAGTCACTTCATCACCGACCATCAGCGTCTCTCCAACTCGACGCGTTAATATCAACATTGCTTATCTCCTTGCATCAACAATTTAGGATTACAGTCTGCATCTGTAAGTTTACAACAGCCTACACGTATCACATTTTTTTGCACAGGTTCGACGCTGCTTATTTATCTGCAACAGGGTCTCAGAAGTTATTCTCTGATTAACATCAAGAAAACTAGAAACCCTGGCTGCTAAAACAACTGTATCGTCTGTTACTTTTCAGGTGCATCAAGACCGAAAGCGGTGTGTAGAGCACGAACAGCCAACTCCACATACTTTTCCTCAACAACCACTGAAATTTTAATTTCCGAAGTGGAAATCATCTGAATATTAATATTCTCTTGTGCTAAAGCTTCAAACATACTGCTAGCCACCCCTGGGTGTGAGCGCATACCCACACCAACAATAGACACCTTAGCTATGCTAGTAGTTCCTGCAACCTCACCTGCACCAATTTCTTTTGCGGTCGTTTGCAGTATTTCTAAGGCTTTATCGTAATCAAGATTGCCTACGGTAAAAGTGAAGTCAGTGGTGTTATCCTGCGCAACGTTTTGCACAATCATATCAATATCAATATTGGCGGCACTGATAGGTCCCAAGATTTTAAAGGCAACACCTGGCGTATCCGGCACACCACGGATGGTCAGTTTGGCTTCGTCACGGTTAAAGGCAATACCAGAAATAATCGGCTGTTCCATGGAATCCTCATCATCAGTCGTAATTAGAGTGCCGGGGCCCTCTTCAAAGCTATGCAGTACGCGTAGCGGAACATTGTACTTGCCTGCAAACTCCACAGAACGCAGCTGCAGAATTTTCGAGCCAAGACTGGCCATTTCAAGCATTTCTTCAAAGGTAATACGGTCTAAGCGTTGTGCTCGAGATACAACACGGGGGTCCGTCGTATAAACCCCATCGACATCGGTATAGATATGGCACTCATCAGCCTGTAGCGCTGCGGCCAAGGCAACCGCAGTGGTATCTGAACCGCCACGTCCTAGGGTGGTAATATTGCCCTGCTCGTCAACCCCTTGGAAGCCGGCAACCACTACCACCTTACCGGCCTGCAGCTGCTGCTGCACTTTAGCTTGATCAATGGTTAAAATGCGCGCTTTGCCGTGCTCACTATCGGTGACGATTGGCACTTGAGCGCCGGTAAAAGACACTGCAGGTACACCGATTTGATTCAATGCCATGGCTAATAAAGCAATGGTGACCTGTTCGCCCGTAGCGATCATGACATCCATTTCACGCAAAGATGGTTTAGGCGCAACCTGTTTCGCCAAGGCTAATAACCGATTGGTTTCACCACTCATCGCTGAAACCACAACCACAATGTCATCCCCTGCAGCACGAAACTTGGCCACTTTTTCAGCCACCAATCCAATTCGCTCAGGTGTACCCACTGAAGTCCCACCAAACTTTTGTACGATCAACGCCATTTCATTGCCGCCTTAATCATCGTTAGCGTTAAACAAGCATAAGCTGCGAGGCTGATAAATTCGGCCCGCAGCAACCATTGCACCAAATATTCTTAACCTTGGCTGGCGACATACTCTGCAGTGACCGCCAGTGCATCATCCAGCTTAGCCAGCTCAACACCACTACCTTGAGCCATATCTGGGCGTCCACCACCCTTACCGCCAACCACAGCAGTGGCCTGCTTGATTAAGTCACCGGCCTTAAACTGTGCAGTGAGATCCTTTGTCACCCCTGCCACTAGAACAATACGTTCCTTGTGCACGCCACCCAGTAAAATAACCGCGCTGCCCAGTTTGTTCTTCAACTGATCAATCAGTACCAGCAACTCTTTACCTTCTAGACCATCCAGGCGTGCAGCCAAGACTTTAACCCCATTCACCTCTACTGCTGAAGCGGCTAGATCACTGCCGGCGGCGCTGGCAGCTTTGGCTTTAAGCTGCTCAACTTCTTTTTCTAAGATACGCTGCTGCTCAAGAATCGCCTGCAGCTTATCTAAAATATTTTCACGGGTACCTTTGACCAAGCCCATGGCTTGTTTAAGTTGCTCCTCAGCACTGTTTAGCCAGTTCCAGGCTGCAACACCGGTCACCGCTTCAATTCGACGTATACCAGCCGCTACACCGCCCTCACTGATGATTTTAAACAGACCAATATCACCGGTTCGTTGGGCATGAATACCACCGCACAGCTCAACCGAGAAACCATCGGCCATGCTCAATACACGCACTTCATCACCGTATTTTTCACCAAACAGGGCTAACGCACCTTTAGCTTTGGCGGCTTCTATATCGGTCAGCTCTGTACAGACTTCAGTATTGTTACGAATCTCTTGATTGACCCGCTCTTCTAAGGCTTTGATCTGCTGTGGGGTAACCGCTTCTGGATGACTAAAGTCGAAACGTAAGCGCTCACTGTCCACCAGGGAGCCTTTTTGCTGCACATGCTCACCTAATATATCGCGCAGGGCAGCATGCAAAATATGCGTCGCCGAATGATTCAGTGCGGTGGCATGGCGCACCTGCGCATCCACTTGTGCGCTAACAGTGTCGCCCACTTGCAGGCTGCCTTGTGTGACACGGCCGTGATGCAAGAAGGCTTCAGCACTTTTGTTGGTGTCGGTGATTTCAACACGCAAGCCTTCAGCGCTGAGAAAACCACAGTCACCCACTTGACCGCCTGACTCGGCGTAAAAAGGTGTGCGATCGAGTACAATAACGGCTTGCTCACCTTCGGCAGCGGAGTCCACGTTGTCACCGTCTTTTAGGATCATCAATACTTTGGCGTCGGCTTGATCCGCTTGATAACCTAAAAACTCAGTTTCAGCATCTATTTTAACTAACGCATTGTAGTCAATAGCAAATGAACTAGCAGAACGTGCACGAATACGTTGCGCTTCCATTTCACGCTCAAAACCCACCTCATCCACAGCCAGATCACGCTCACGGGCAATATCTGCGGTTAGATCCATGGGAAAACCGTAGGTGTCATAGAGTTTAAACACCACTGAACCTGGTATCACTGAGCCTTCTATTTCGGCCAAATCCTGCTCAAGAATGCGCAAGCCCTGCTCGAGGGTTTTGGCAAATTGTTCTTCTTCGTTTTTTAAAATACGCTCAATCTGTGCCTGGTTTTGCTTCAACTCAGGGAAGGCTTCACCCATTTCAGCGACCAGTGCCGGCACAATTTTATAGAAAAAACTGCCAGTCGCGCCCAGTTTATTACCGTGACGGCAGGCGCGACGAATAATCCGGCGCAACACATAACCGCGACCATCATTGGACGGCAGCACGCCATCGGCGATTAAAAAGCTGCAAGAACGAATATGGTCAGCAATCACTTTTAACGATGGGTTATCGTCATTTTCATGCCCTACGGCCTCAGCCACGGCGCTCAGCAATTGCTGAAACAGATCAATATCATAGTTGGAGTTAACGTTCTGCATAATGGCGCTGATGCGCTCGAGGCCCATGCCAGTATCAACGCTGGGCGCTGGCAGTTTGTGCATCACACCATCGGCGGTGCGGTTAAACTGCATAAACACGTTGTTCCAAATTTCAATATAACGGTCGCCATCTTCTTCCGGCGAACCGGGCGGGCCACCCCAAATATGCTCGCCGTGATCATAAAAGATCTCGGAACTGGGCCCACAAGGACCGGTATCACCCATAGCCCAGAAGTTATCAGACGCATAAGGCGCGCCGCCATTGTCACCGATACGGATTATCCGCTCATGGGGTACCCCCATTTGATTGACCCAAATATCATAGGCTTCATCATCGGTTTCATACACGGTGACCCAGAGCTTCTCTTTAGGCAAATTCAGCCATTGCTCCGAGGTTAAAAACTCCCATGCATACTGGATTGCATCACGCTTAAAGTAATCACCAAAGCTAAAGTTACCCAGCATTTCAAAGAATGTGTGGTGCCGCGCGGTATAACCAACGTTCTCCAAATCATTGTGCTTACCACCGGCCCGCACACATTTCTGACTGCTGACCGCACGGGTATAGGCGCGCTTTTCTAAACCCAAGAAGCAGTCTTTAAACTGGTTCATGCCCGCATTGGTAAATAATAGCGTGGGGTCATTGGTTGGAATCAATGAGCTGGAGGCTACGCGGGTGTGACCTTTTCCTTCAAAGAAACGAAAGAAGGCTTCACGGATTTCTGCGCTTTTCATATACTCTTCCACAAGTTAAATATTAATACTGCATGTCTCGGCACTGACCACTTACCGAATCAAATTACGCATTATATCGCTGTTCTAGATTGGCTGCAGCGTTTAGCTAAAAACGCTCAGGCGCACCTCAGTGATTGCAGTCTTCGCTGTGCACATGGGGCTCATCAACACTCTCAGCAGCTTCCATTTCTAACTCTAAGCTGACTAAGTTACTGGCCAAAGGACGCAAGAGCAGATTGGCATACTCAGTGTCGCCCTCTTCCACATCGACACCAATTAACAACTGTCCATTACCGGCTGTTTGCACCCAAATTTCTTTACCTTGCCAAAGGATGGCAAAGCGTGAACAGGATGCCTGTGACTGGCTGTCATCATCATTTTCCAGAATCAATTCTATTGCTGTATTCATAGGGTGCTTTACCTAACTAGACACATAAAAACAGCGTGCAGGCGTTTGCATAACGACTGCACACTACATACCACTGGTGTTACGCCTTTGCCTGACCAACAAATTCGATAATTGCTTGCTCAAAGCGGGCTAAACCTTCATCTAAGTCAGCTTGTTCAATCACTAAACTTGGGGCGAAACGTATCACATCTGGACCTGCAACTAAAACCAATAAGTCAGCCCGCTCAGCTGCGGCCATCAATGCGCCTGCTTGACCTTTATAATCGGCATTCAGTACCGCACCAACCAGCAAGCCAGCACCACGCACCTGCTCAAATAGATTGTACTTTTCACCGAGCTCGCGCAGTTTTTTACGCAAATACTCACCCTTTGCCGTCACTCCGTTAAGCACGTCCGGGGTATTGATAATAGCTAAGACTGCTTCACCCACCGCACAGGCTAAAGGGTTGCCACCAAAGGTCGTACCATGGGTGCCCACGGACAGATGTTCAGCATAGGCATTAGTGGTTAGCATGGCCGAAACTGGGAAACCGCCACCCAAGCTTTTCGCTGTGGTCAACACATCAGGGGTGACCCCGTACAACTCATAAGCAAAGAGTTTACCGGTACGCCCTACTCCGGTCTGTACCTCATCAAATACCAGCAAAGCATCGTACTTATCACAGAGTGCGCGCACCCCTTCAAGGTAAGCCTGATCTGCAGGCAACACACCGCTTTCACCTTGAATCGGTTCTAAAATCACTGCGCAAGTGCGTTCTGAAATAGCCTGTTCCATGGCAGCTAAATCATTGTAAGGCACATGGGTTATGCCTGTAGGCCGAGGACCAAAACCTTCTGAGTATTTTGGTTGTCCACCGACATTAACGGTAAAGACGGTGCGGCCATGAAAGCTATTTAGCGTAGAAATAATTTCATATTTTTGCTCACCAAAACGATCGCTGGCAACTTTACGCGCTAACTTTAAGGCTGCTTCGTTTGCTTCTGCGCCCGAGTTACTAAAAAACACCCGATCAGCAAAAGTTGCCGCGGTTAAACTACGGGCTAAGCGCAGCGCGGGCTCATTGGTGAAAATATTCGACACATGCCAAAGTTTATTGGCCTGCGCAGTCAGTGCCTCAACCAGTGCAGGATGACAATGACCGAGACCATTCACCGCAATACCACCGGACAAGTCAATCAGTTCGCGCCCACTTTGATCCCAGAGTCGCGACCCCTCACCGCGCACCGGCACAAAGCCAGCGGGTGCATAGTTGGGTACCATAACTTGATCAAAATCAGCGCGACTGACCTGCGCCTGTTGAATGGACATGCCTGCTCTCCTGGATAAAATCCGCTTGGATAAATAAACGACCGATCTAACTAGAATGATTGCGCTTACACGCAATGCGTTAGTTTAAACTCAGTTCAATAAAAGCGCAGACGAAAATACTCTTTTCTGCGCGTAAATACACAAAATAACTCGCCTGAGCAATTCAGCTCTGCTTAACCGCTTAGACCTCTACTCGATCATCGAGCTTAACTGCCGGCTCGACCAGCGCAGCTGTGTTAATTCGAGTCAGCACCGCTAAACCATTTTAGTCGGTCGCGTAAACTCACCACCTCACCAACAATAATCAGACTCGGGCTTTGCACAGCAAAGTCACGCACCTGCTGATCAATAGTATCCAAGCTACCGATAAATACTCGCTGCGCGCTGGTGGTACCCTTCTCTATGACAGCAATGGGTGTGCTGGCGGCGTGACCATGGGCTATCAGCTGCTGACAAATTTCAGCTAAGCAACCCAGCCCCATATAAAACACCACTGTTTGCATCGATGCGGTGAGCTCCGCCCAAGGTAAATCCAACGCCCCATCTTTAGGATGAGCGGTGACAAAACGTACCGACTGGGCATAGTCACGGTGGGTCAGTGGAATCCCCGCATAGGCTGAACAGCCGGACGCAGCAGTTATGCCGGGGACTACCTGAAAAGGAATATTTTGCGTGGCCAACTCTTCAATCTCTTCACCACCGCGACCAAAAATAAATGGGTCGCCGCCTTTTAGGCGCACCACTCGCTTGCCTTGCTTGGCTAATTCAACCAGTTTTTGGTTGATCTGCTCTTGCGGGACACTGTGCGCAGATGCTTGCTTGCCCACATAAATACGATCAGCATCACGTCGGCACAAATCAAGAATGGCAGGTGCCACTAAGCGATCATACAGCACCACATCAGCTTGCTGCATTAAACGCAACGCTTTAAAGGTCAGCAAATCTGGATCCCCTGGACCGGCACCGACCAAATACACCTCACCGCTCACCTCAGTTTGCCCATGGATGATTTTTTCAGTCAGTAACTGCTCAGCCTGCTGCTCGCGACCAGCAAATATATGCTCAGCCACTTGCCCTTGAAATACATCCTCCCAAAACACCCGTCGCGGCTGTACTTTAGGCAGAAGCGTTCTAACCTGATCGCGAAACTTTGCCGCTAAACCAGCCAAACGACCGTAGCTCGCGGGCAATAGAGTTTCTATTTTAGCCCGCACCAAGCGCGCTAAAACTGGCGCTTGGCCGGCAGTGGATACCGCAATAATTAGCGGTGAGCGGTCCACAATGGCTGGGAAAACAATACTGGATAACTCTGGCAAACCAACTGCATAGACGGGAATCCCTTGTGCCTGTGCCTGATGCGCCAGCATGGTATTCACTGCCGGCTGATCAGTACAGGCCAAAACCAAGCTGCAACCCTGCAAATCCCTGTCCAGATATTCACGCAACAAACACTGTCCCTGCTGCGCAGCAACCAGAGCGTGCAACTCATCACTAATAGAAGGCGCAACCACCCGCAACACTGCACCGCTATCAAGTACCACGCGCGCCTTGCGTAATGCTATTTCACCACCGCCGACCAGCAGCACAACACGCCCTTGCAGCTTATGAAATAGCGGCAAATAATCCATTCCAACATCCTTATGCGAAGCATTAAGCCTCATCAGCCGTGACTTGGGTTTATACGCGGAAATACAACATTCGAGGCAATTTACCTTACTCTTGCTCGCCAAGCCTTACTTTTCCTTGTTGGCAATCAAGCAGTACCTACAGCGGTCACTGAATATCAGTTAAACCGCCGCTAAATGGCTGTCCATTTACCTGGCGAAGTGAGCCACGGCCTGCTGAGCCTTTAACGAATAACTTCCAGACCGGCCATATAAGGACGCAGTACTTCTGGCACACGGATGCTGCCATCGGCTTGCTGGTTGTTTTCTATGACCGCCACTAAAGTACGACCAACTGCCAAGCCTGAGCCATTGAGGGTATGCACCAACTCAGTTTTACCAGTTTCAGGATTACGGTAGCGGGTTTGCATCCGACGGGCTTGGAAGTCGGTGCAGTTGGAGCAGGATGAAATCTCACGGTATTTGTCTTGGCTCGGCACCCACACTTCTAAGTCATAGGTTTTGCTGGCACCAAAGCCCATATCACCGGTGCAGAGCACCATCACGCGGTAAGGCAATTCTAAAGCTTGCAGCACTTTTTCGGCATGGCCGGTCAGCTCTTCCAATGCAGCAACGGAAGTGGATGGCTCAACAATCTGTACCAACTCTACTTTATCAAACTGATGCTGACGGATCATCCCACGAGTATCACGCCCTGAGGCACCTGCCTCACTGCGAAAACACGGGCTATGAGCAACCATTTTAATGGGTAGCTGTGCTACATCTAAAATCTCCCCAGCCACGGTATTGGTTAAGGACACTTCCGCAGTAGGAATTAAGTACAGCGGTGTTTGCTCTTCACGCTCAATGCGAAATAAGTCTTCTGCAAACTTAGGTAACTGGCCAGTACCTTGCAACGCGGACGCCTGCACTAAGTACGGCGTGTAGGTTTCTTGATAACCGTGTTCTGCAGTGTGCAAATCCAACATAAATTGCGCCAAGGCACGGTGCAGGCGGGCAATGCCGCCACGCATCACGGCAAAACGTGCGCCGGATAATTTCGACGCTGCGGCAAAGTCTAAACCCTTGATCGTCTCACCCAGTGCCACATGATCTTGCACGGGGAAATCAAAGCTGCGCGGTGTCCCCCACTGGCGCACTTCAACGTTATCCTCTTCATCGTCGCCTTGTGGCACTGAGTCTTCTGGCAGGTTGGGAATATCGAGAAAAATCGCTTCCAGCTCAGACTGTATTACTTCGAGTTCCTGCTTGCCCGCTTCCAACTCACCACCAAGCTGCTCCACTTGAGCCAGTAATGGCGCAATATCTTCACCCCGAGCTTTTGCTTGACCAATGGACTTAGAGCGACTGTTACGCTCAGCTTGCAACTCTTCAGTGCGAACTTGCACCTCTTTACGTTGTGTCTCTAAGCTTTCTAAGCGAGCCACATCCAAGGTATAACCACGAGCGGCTAAACGCTCGGCAATCGCTTGTGGTTGGGTGCGTAACAGTTTTGAATCAAGCATAAAAAATATCCGTTCTTACAGAGTAAATTTAATCAGCGCCATACCCAGCCAAGTGGCTAATAAACCCCCAAGCAAGGTGACGCCCATATAGAGTAAAGCCTGCATTGGCTGCCCATCATTAAAGATGCGCAACACATCCAATGAAAATGTAGAAAATGTGGTAAATCCGCCGAGCACGCCAGTCATTAATAACAAAGGTGCCATTTCTGAAACGTCAGGACGCAGCATAAACCAAGAAAAAACGCAGCCGATCAAAAAACAGCCAGCGATATTAACCAAAACAGTGGCAATGTACAGCTGCTGCGGCCAAATAGTAGCCACGCCAAACCCCGCACTGTAGCGCAGTACGCTGCCTATGGCGCCGCCAAGGGCCACCAGCAGAAAACTGATCACTGCGGCTTTCGACGCTGACGTGAGCTGGCTTGATCCAGCCGGTTTAGGTGCTGCAGCTTTTCGCCGATTTTAATCTCTAAACCGCGCGCTGGTGGCTGATAATACTGGCGCGGCGCTAATGCTTCTGGGAAATAATCCTCACCAGCAGCATAGGCTTCCGGCTCATCGTGGGCGTAACGGTATTCATCCCCATAGCCCAACTCTTGCATCAGCTTGGTCGGTGCATTACGCAAATGCACTGGCACTTCCAATGAACCAAAACCTTGCGCATCGCGCCGCGCCGCATTGTAGGCCATATACACTGCATTACTTTTCGGCGCGCAAGCTAAATACACAATGGCTTGCGCCACGGCCAACTCGCCTTCTGGGCTGCCTAAACGCTCTTGCACATCCCACGCGGAGACACACAATGTCAGCGCCCGCGGATCCGCATTACCGATATCTTCGCTGGCCATACGCACCACGCGCCGAGCGACGTAGAGTGGATCACAGCCGCCATCCAGCATGCGTGTGTACCAATACAAAGCCCCATCTGGATTGGAGCCACGCACCGACTTGTGTAATGCCGAAATTTGATCGTAAAAAGCCTCACCGCCTTTATCAAAGCGGCGCATGCTCTCCCCGAGAATATTGCCCAGCAAGGTCTTATCAATGCAGGCACCATCCTCGACTAAATCAGCAGCATTTTCTAACAGATTTAATAAACGCCGGGCATCACCATCGGCGGCACGCAAGAGTAATTCTTGTGCTTCTGCATCAATGGATAACTGGCGCTCGCCCAGCCCACGTGGCTCACTTAAGGCGCGCTCAATTAATTGCTGCAATGCTGCATCATCCAAGCTTTGCAACACATAGACCCGGGCACGGGACAACAGCGCATTATTTAATTCAAAGGATGGGTTTTCTGTGGTGGCACCAATAAAGATAAAGGTGCCGTCTTCCACATAAGGTAAAAAGGCATCTTGCTGGCTTTTATTAAAGCGGTGCACTTCATCCACAAACAAGATCGTACGACGGCTGTACTGCGCCGCTTGCTGTTTGGCTTCTTGCACCGCTTCGCGGATTTCTTTAACCCCGGATAACACTGCCGACAGAGTGATAAAGTGCGCATCACTGACCTGGGCCAGCAAGCGGGCCAAGGTAGTTTTACCCACCCCTGGCGGCCCCCAAAAGATCATTGAATGCAGCGCACCTTGCTCTAAGGCGTCACGCAGTGGTTTGCCGGCGGCTAAAATATGCTGCTGGCCGACATACTCATCCAGCCTGCTGGCGCGCAAACGCGCCGCCAGCGGCTGGGCAATGGGTTCACTGCTAAACAGTTGCACCGCTACTCCTCAATCACATCAACACCGGCAGGTGCTTCAAAGACAAACTCACTGGCGGCAACCGGCTGATTAACTTTCACCGCGGAAAATAAAATATTGGTGCGCTGCCCCACCGCATCCTGCAGTTGCATATCATTAATCACACCGCCCCGAAAGGACAGGCGTAACGTATCAAACAGCGTGTCTTTAGCCGTTGGGATCAAAGTGAAATCAACCACTTCACCGGCTTCTTGATAACTGATAGCAAAGTTTTCACTGATTTTGGACACATCCCCGGACAACAGCAACGCTGGGGTATGGGTTAAACGCTGATCCATATTTTGCACAGTCACTTGCATTAAGTCCGGATCGTAAAGCCAGACTTTCTCACCATTAGAGACTAACAACTGCTCCAGCGGCGGGTTCGTATGCCAGCGAAATAAACCTAGGCGCTGCAGCACCATCTGGCCTGAAGCCTCTTGCAGCTGTGTTCCAGTTGAGTCCAAAGTTAACTGGGAAAAATTCCCACTGATGGTTTGCGTCTGACTCAGCAGGGCGCTGAGCTTATTGGCTGACCCCTGCTGACTGTCGCTCGCCTGTGCCAGTTGTAGCGGCAACAGCACTGCAGCACTGAGCACAACACTGCTCAGCATGCCAAGTAAACCTTTATACATTGTGCGCATAGATACTCTCTTTGCTTTGGTTGACCAACTAAGCCTGAACGATACACTGCTCAGCGCATTCAATATCACTACCGATTAATCGCGCACTGGTGGCGGCGCAATCACTTCCCGCGCGCCATTGTGTCCAGCGGCAGATACCACACCAGCCGTTTCCATGGCTTCAACCATACGTGCGGCACGGTTGTAACCCACTCTAAATTTACGCTGCACCGAAGATATTGAGGCGCGACGGGTTTCAGTGACAAAATTCACTGCTTCATCATAGAGCGGATCATCTTCATTACTGCTATCACTGCCGCCTTCAAAACCACTGCCTGCCTCTTCAACCCCAGCGAGGATGTCTTCAATATAATCAGGCTCACCGCGTAACTTCCAAGCATCGACCACCCGATGCACTTCTTCATCGGAAACAAAAGCGCCATGCACCCGTATCGGCAAGCTGGTACCCGGTGGCAAATAGAGCATGTCACCGTGACCTAATAACTGCTCGGCGCCGCCTTGATCCAACACGGTACGCGAGTCAATTTTACTGGAGACTTGGAAAGCAATGCGAGTGGGGATATTGGCTTTAATCAGGCCGGTGATCACATCCACTGATGGTCGCTGGGTGGCAAGAATCAAGTGAATCCCTGCTGCACGGGCTTTTTGTGCGATACGGGCAATCAACTCTTCGACCTTTTTACCAACCACCATAATCATGTCAGCAAATTCATCCACCACCACCACAATGATGGGCAGCTTCTCGAGCAACGGCGCTTCATCGCTCATATCTTCACGTTTAAATAACGGGTCTTCCAGTGGTGTACCGGCCTCAATGCCTTCTTTAACTTTGCGGTTAAAACCGGCTAAGTTGCGCACCCCCATGGCCGACATCAGCTTATAGCGACGCTCCATTTCCGCCACACACCAACGCAGCGCATTGGCCGCTTCACTCATATCTGTCACAACCGGACACAACAAATGCGGAATGCCTTCATAAATCGACAATTCAAGCATTTTCGGGTCAATCATAATCAAGCGCGCTTCTTCCGGCGTTGACTTAAACAACACCGACAGAATCATTGCGTTAACCCCAACCGACTTACCTGAACCTGTGGTTCCTGCTACCAGTAAGTGTGGCATTTTAGCCAAATCTGCCATCACCGGCTGGCCACCAATATCATGACCTAATGCAACCGTCACCGCGGACTTAGACTCAGCAAACTCTGGGGTTTTCACCACTTCAGAGAAGCGCACGATTTGCCGATCCTCGTTGGGTATTTCAATACCTACAGTGGTTTTGCCGGGAATCACTTCAACCACGCGCACACTGATCATGGCCAACGAACGGGCCAAGTCTTTAGCCAAGTTGGTAATTCGACTGACTTTAACCCCAGGCGCCAGCAGTATTTCAAAGCGCGTGACCACTGGTCCCGGATGCACCGATTCAACCTCAACCTGAACGCCAAACTCTTTTAGTTTTAACTCCAGCAACCGCGACATGGCTTGCAGCGACTCTTCTGAGTAACTGGGCTTTTTCGTTTCGGCTTTATCCAGCAATGATAAAGGCGGCAAAGTGCCCGCCACTGCACTATCGACAAAACTCGGAGCAGTTTTTTCTTTTGTCGCTGGCGCTGCAGCTGGGGTACGGGGTGGCGCAGGAGTATTGATCACTGGCTCACGGCGCCCTTGTTCGGCTGGCTCTGGTGTCTTTTTTACCGCCGGCAGCGGCTCAGTTACCACCGCTGGCTCAGCAACCCTTGGCTGCATCTTCTCTTCGCGCAACGGGGATTGTTCTTGCTTACGCTCCTGCATTTCGCCAAAAGCATTTTGTAACCAAGTTTTAGTCCAAGCGCTGGCTCTTAGGGTTAGATCGCCAATGCCATCAATAATTTTAAACCAAGATAAATTGGCATAAATGGTTAAGCCAAATAAGAAGCAGGCCAATAACAATAGCGTTGCCCCTTCAACGTTAAGCACTGCAGTGAGCCCTTGGCCCAGCGCTTCACCTAAAATATTAAAATTCTTCGGCGCTGCTTCCGGCACTGGAAAATGCACATGCGCCAATGCTGAGCCAGAACACAGCAAAAATATAAAACCGAATGTACGTAAAGCAAGCAGCCAACCATTCCATACCACTGCTTCATAGCGGTTTTGAAAAACCAACACAGTTTTTAGCATTAACACTAAAGGAAATAGCCAAGCAAAATAGCCCAGCACACTAAACAGCACATCGGCAATCCAAGCACCGATTGCTCCGCCGGCATTATTAATTACCTCAGTTTGTCCTGTGCTATTGGTAAAACTGGCATCGTTCATATCAAAGGTCAGTAACACCATCCACAGATAGATGCAGAGCACCGCCAGTAACATCAATCCACCTTCTTTTAGGCGTAACTGTGCTTGCTGTTGCCAAGTGGCGTTTTCAGATGGGTGTATATGTGCTGTGTTTTTCAAAAAAACGTCCTGCTCGGCCTTGATAAAATAAGGCTCATCAAAAATATAATCACGAAAAAGCGTTTAACAACGCACCATTGTACGGATATAAGCAGGTTATTTCACCTTTAGACGCTGTAACCATGCAGCATTAAGCCTATACATGATTTTCTCACTCATTTAACCTATGTTAGTGCCTAAGATGTTATCTATATTTTCCTCAACAGCCGCTTAATTAACCCAATCACTCACTTGCGTACTTGTTAAGGTTGTTTATGCTCACTTGGCTCGACCGTGCCTCACTGCAGTTTCCACCACTTGCTCAAGCGCTACGTGAGCCCAACGGGCTGTTAGCTGCCGGAGGCGATTTATCCAGCGCACGCCTAATCGCTGCCTACCGTCATGGTTGTTTTCCATGGTACTCAGAAGGCCAGCCACTGCTGTGGTGGTCTCCTGATCCACGTACCGTGTTGCTGCCGAATAACCTGCATCTATCGCGCAGCTTACGTAAAGTGTTACGCAGCGATCAGTTTAGTGTGACCTTCGACCGCAACTTTACCGAAGTGATCCATGCCTGCTCCGAACCCCGCGAGGATGGACTGGGCACTTGGATTACCGCTGATATGCAAGCCGCTTATGCTGATTTGCATCAGCAAGGTTACGCCCATTCGGTGGAGGTGTGGCAACAAGGCAAACTGGTTGGCGGCTTATACGGCCTTGCCATCGGCCAATTATTTTTTGGCGAATCCATGTTTAGCCGGGTCAGCAATGCCTCTAAAGTCGGTTTTGTGACGCTTATTCGCGCATTAGCTGCAGCAGGTTTTGTTTTGATTGATTGCCAAGTGCCTACTGCGCATTTAGCCAGTCTTGGCGCACACAATATAACCCGCGACAGTTTTGCTGATTACCTCACCCAGCATTTGGATACACCCACTACCATGCACTGGTCTACAGGCGAGATTATAACGAGCACACTAGTCCAATGAAAACTATACAACTGTACCTTGCCCAGCAGCACCCCTGCAGCTATTTGCCTGGACTGAGCGCTAGATCTGTATTTATTGATCCAGCGGTCACTGTCACCGCACCACTCTACAGCCACTTAATTGAACAAGGCTTCCGTCGCAGCTCTGACCATATCTACCGCCCACACTGCGGCCCCTGCAGCGCTTGTGTCTCAGTGCGCATCCCTGTACAAGACTTTACCCCCAGCTCATCACAACAAAAAATCATCCGCCGCAACCAGGATCTCAGCGTACACGCAGTCGCTAGCCAATTCAGCGAGGAATACTACAGGCTCTACCAACGCTATATCGAGCAGCGTCACGCAGACGGCGATATGTATCCAGCTTCGATCGAGCAATTTAAAAGCTTTCTAACCTCTGACTTGGATTTTGTGCGCTTTTATGAGTTCCGCTTAGATGGGCAACTGCTGGCTGTGGCAGTCACTGACATACTGCCGACAGGTTTGTCGGCGATGTATACCTTTTTTGATCCAGACGATAAACGCCGCAGCTTGGGTCGCTATGCTATTTTATGGCAAATCCAAGAAAGCCTGCGCCTAGACTTACCCTATGTTTATTTAGGCTACTGGGTGCAAAACTGCCAAAAAATGAACTACAAAACCCAGTATCAACCGCTACATGGCTTTATTGATCAGCGCTGGCAAGCTTTACCGCCTTAATCGGTATACACTACAGCGATTATTTTGCAGCTTGGAACAGTAACTGCCGGATGATGCTTGGCCTTATCTACTTAAATACGGTATAATACTAACCGATTTTGCCTGTATGCATTGTTGTGTATCAGGTTTTTTATTTGTATTTTGAGGATTATACTGCATGTCGAAAGAAGACAGCTTCGAAATGGAAGGCACTGTCGTCGACACCCTGCCTAACACCATGTTCCGTGTGGAGTTAGAAAATGGGCATGTCGTTACTGCACATATTTCCGGGAAAATGCGTAAAAACTATATCCGCATTTTAACTGGCGATAAAGTTCGTGTTGAAATTACACCTTATGATTTAAGCAAAGGCCGCATCACTTACCGCGCTCGCTAATGTCATAGGCTCCTGCGTTACAGACTTAAATACGGTACAGACTTAGAGTGTGTGCCGTTTTTTTGTTGTATTTTTCTTTATTATCCACTGTTAACGATCAAGCATTAAAATTTAAAAAAGGGCTTAAAGCAGACGTGTCCAGCGCCGGCTTAAGCCCTTTCCTTTACTTGCCGCAAGATCAGTAGGTGATTGGACTGAAGGCAAACAATGCTGTCCGTACCTCCCTATACCACTGCGCGCCGCCAGTCATTAACACAGACTGCCTTGCAGCACTGACCAACGCTGTGCATTGATCAGTTGCAGCGCACTTAAAAACTCATATCAACCCGTGCCCACCAGGTACGGCCTGACTCGTTAACACGCGTGGTGTTATCGGTGTAGCCAAAGCCTGCGTTACCGGCCAGATTCAAATGCTCGCTGTAGTTTTTGTCAAACAGGTTGTCCACCCCTGCACTGACTTTCCAGTTCTGACTTAAACGGTAGGCGCTATTCAGCGAGAACACGCCAAAGCCTGAGCTTGGGCCGAAGTCTTTACCCACGACGTTACCGCGGCCACGTTCACGATCATCAATACGGTTTTGTGCAGCCACCACGCGCCATAAGGCTGAACTGCTCCAATCCCCTTGCTCATAACTCAAACCAAAGCGCGCTTCCAAAGGTGGAATTTGCGGCATGGCGCGACCATCAGAGCTGTTTTTGCCGTATGCGTAAGCCAAGCTCATATCACCTTTGATATTGGAGGTGAACTGATAGGCTGCGCCCAACTCACCTCCTATAATCCGTGCGTCAATATTATCGACTTCCGATATTGTATGCAGAGGGTTCATACCAGGCTTAAAACTGAACATGATGTAATCGCGCACTTGTCCAACATAAGCTGACGCCCAAGCGTCAAGCGGGCCTTGGCTATACTGAATACCAAAATCCACTTGCGTGGTTTTTTCTGGATTGGTTGATGCGAAGGCAGTCGGTTTACCGACTTGGCTGGTGGCTGAAAAGAGCTCCCAGTAATCTGGCATACGCTGACTATGACCTAAACCAATATAAGTCGTCGCTGGAATTGCTTGCATATCGTGCTCATAACGCACAAAACCACTGGGCAATGTTTCATTGCGCTCTTTATCGGCGGTTGGATTAGCTCGACAAGCCATACCCATCATATTACAGAGCTGAGCACGGGTATCGGTGGCTGAAGCGCGATCTAAACGCACACCACTGATCAAGCGCTCGCCATCGGCCACATTCCAACTCAGCTCACTGAACAGACCATACTGCTTAAACTCAGCATCTTTGGCCCAAGCCATTTGCTTGTAGCTGTCACCTGGCCCTTTGCGAGCACGGTGCTCGTTTTTCTGCGCATCAACACCGGCAATCACTTCGACGGCATCCCATTGCCAGGTACCGCTAATTCGAGTACCCAAAGTACGACGATCAACCGCACTGGCCATAGGCGAACGCATGGGCATCATCACATCATTCGGATTTGGCGTGCGCAGCTTGTAGTTGTCCATCACATGATCAGCGTAGTTGTAATACACCTGCGCTTCCAAGGCAGTCCAAGTATCGGTCAAGTTGGTTTGCTTAAAGCGCAAACCTAAACTTTCCCGCTCAAACTGTGTGCCATCCATACCACGGCCAGCGTAACGCGACTCGCCATCACCAGTACCAGCGGTCAGCTCCAACAAGGTATCGTCAGTTGGCGTCCAGCCCAAGATCAGGTCGGTATTCCACTTATTCCAACGTGACGGCACGCGATCGCCATTACCATCATTGTAGTCATGCGCCTTGGAAGCATTCGCTATCACCCGCGCATAACCTTCACGACTGCCCACTGCACCATCAATGCTACGATCAAAACGACGATTGGAGCCGACTAACACACTACTGTTTAAACGGTAATCGGGCTCTTCAAAGTTTTCCGGCTCGCGCTCAAACAAAACCGTAGCCGCCGATGCGCCCGGTCCCCACAAGACACTTTGCGGCCCTTTAATCACCGTCAACTTATCGTAGGTTTCAGGGCTGATATAAGAGCTGGGCGAATCCATCCGGCTTGGACAAGCACCAAGCATCTCGCCGCCATTGGTTAACAGTTTAATGCGTGAACCAAACATCCCACGAAACACTGGATCACTGTTGACGCCACCGCTGCGCACTGCAGAAAAACCGGGAATAGTTTTCAGATAATCCGCCGCATCGCTGGCCGGTACCGGCTGGCGTGGAATACGCGGATCAGTGACGACTTTAATCGGTGATTGCTGCGCCACACCGGTGATCACCATCGGTGCTAACTGCACCGCCGCCTGTGGCTCTGCAGCACTTGCCTGCAACGGCGCACACAGCGCAAAACCAAGTAAAGCTGCATGTGCCAGCGCTATACACTGTGATAATGGCTTAAGTTTGAAACCCTTATCCCAATGCACCACAGCAGCACTTTGAATACATTTTGTATACATAGTGACATCCATCATTCAGTTAAATCAGATTGCGGGCGACCTGCCCATTTGCTTTAAGCGAACAACTGGAGCGGTGGAGCACGAGGATGTCTTATGCTGTACGCGGGCGGCAAGCACTTTTGGGGTGCCGGCAGCATGGTCAGCCACTGCACTGGGGGCAAAATCGGCAGCGCCCATAAAAGGACTAAAACCAAAGGCGGGCTGATGGTTAATAAATCACAGTAGCCACACATTTCTAAGTTAGCCAACCATTGCGGCGCACCTGCAGACGCACTGTGATGTCCCATTAAAGCGTGATAATCCACGCCATGCCCCGCATGCCTAGACTCAATAGATTCTATTGCGTTGGGCTCAATCACATACTGCTCAGCATGAACATGGGCGTGGGCAGTGACCGAAGCCGTGTTTGCTTGCATTGAGACAGGCTCAACCAACAACAATGCTTGTGTAGCAGAAATAAGCGGACCGACATGGATCATTAGCATGGCAAACAAGCCAAGCCAAAGCGCCATTCGATAATTACCGCCCTGTTCTTTCAAATTTACTACCCCAATGCTTTACCCAAAATCAACTTATGCCAAGCAGCAGCCCATCATCCCATGATTTTTGCATCAAGCATCGCGACAGACTGCCGCACGGAACACTCAAAGCAATAAAAAACTAATAAACTTATAATTAAAGAAAAAATCACTAATAATTTAAATAAATACGAGATTATTCACTATCTTTAAAACATTACTTGCAATAAAAAACCTCAATCTATAGATTTAGCAACAAGCACATGCAATACAGCGTATTTTTATCTTACTGTCACTGTGAACTCAGTCAGCGCTGTCACCATGTTTTATCTCATTGATGACAATTAAGGATCAGTTCATGTCCATGTTGAGTAACCCCGCCAGTAAATACAGCGCTTATCCGGTATTAAATCTGCCTGATCGCACTTGGCCCAATAAAACCATTACTCAGGCGCCTATTTGGTGCAGTTCGGATCTACGTGACGGTAATCAGTCACTGATCGAGCCGATGAGTCCGGATAAAAAACTGCGCTTCTTTAAAACCTTGGTTGAGGTTGGGGTTAAAGAAATTGAAGTGGCCTTTCCATCGGCCTCGCAAACTGATTTTGATTTTGTGCGCTTATTAATTGAAGAGGGTCATATTCCTCAAGACACCACTATTCAAGTACTAACCCAAGCCCGCGAAGACTTGATTGCGCGCACCTTTGAATCCTTAAAAGGCGCACCGAAAGCCATTGTGCATATGTACAACGCAGTTTCCCCTGCTTTTCGCCGTATTGTCTTTAACCAAGACAAAGAGGGTGTTAAGGCCATTGCGGTACAGGCTGCTGAGTTATTTAAAAAATATGCTGCCATGCAACCTGAAACCCAATGGACCTTTCAGTATTCTCCTGAGCTCTTTAGCGCCACTGAAACACCTTTTGCGGTGGAAGTGTGCAACGCGGTACTGGATGTTTGGCAGCCTACTGCTGAGAACAAAGTTATCTTAAACTTGCCCGCAACCGTTGAAGTTGCCATGCCTAATGTGTATGCCGATCAAATTGAATGGTTTGCCCGCCACATCAATCATCGTGAAAATGTGATTATCAGCCTGCATACCCATAATGACCGTGGCACCGGTATTGCAGCCAGTGAACTAGGTATCCTAGCCGGCGCTGACCGGGTGGAAGGCTGCTTATTCGGTAATGGTGAACGCACTGGTAATGTGGACTTAGTTACTTTGGCGCTAAATATGTACACCCATGGTGTTAACCCGCAATTAGACTTTTCTGATATTGATGCGGTGCGCAAAGTGGTGGAAGAGTGCAACCAACTGCCAGTACACCCACGTCATCCTTATGCCGGCGATTTAGTCCACACTGCATTTTCCGGCTCGCATCAGGATGCGATCCGCAAAGGTTTTGCTCAGCGCAAGCCTGATGATATTTGGGAAGTACCCTATTTACCCATTGATCCAGCAGATATTGGTCGCGATTACGAAGCAGTGATCCGCGTCAACAGCCAATCTGGTAAAGGTGGCGTGACTTATTTACTGGAACAGGAATATGGCATTCAGTTACCTCGGCGTATGCAGATTGAATTCAGTCAAGTGGTTAAAACGGAGACCGACCGCTCGGGCTTGGAAGTCACGGCGGCACAAATTTACTCACTGTTAGAGAATGAATACTTGCAGGCGGTGGCGCCATACACCTTAAACAAGCATCGCATCCAAGAAGAAGATGGCACCTGCACCCTAACCACTGAAGTGTTGGCCAACGGGGTGGTTAAAAACTGGAGCGGCTGCGGCCAAGGCCCGCTAGAAGCCCTGGTCGCCAGCTTACCTGTGGCGGTGGAAATCATGGATTACCATCAGCACGCTATTGGTAGTGGCAGTGATGCCAAAGCAGCAGCCTTTATTGAATTACGTTTACCGGAACAACGCCCTGTATTTGGCGTGGGCATAGATGGCAATATTACCACCGCCAGTATTCGCGCCCTATTCAGCGCATTAAACCGTGCTAAAGGCAACACCCAGCCGGTTAAAAAATCCGCTTAAGTAAACTGTTTCTACTTATTTAGTTCAACAAAAAAGCCCTTGTCCAGATAACTGAACAAGGGCTTTTTATCTGACGGATTAGCAGTCAGGACGACTCAGCATTGATTAAGCCTCTGCTTTAGTCTCTGCTTTAGCCGTTGCTTCTTTAACTAAAGTTTGCAACTCACCGCTTTCATGCATTTCCGTGATGATATCGCAACCACCCACCAACTCACCGCTCACCCAAAGTTGTGGGAAAGTAGGCCAGTTCGCATAAGCAGGCAAGTTCGCACGAATATCTGGATTTGCCAGAATATCAACATAAGCAAATTTTTCGCCACAGGCCATCAGAGCCTGTGTAGCACGCTGTGAGAAACCACACTGCGGCGCATTTGGAGAGCCTTTCATATACAACAAGACCGTATTATTTTCGATCTGATCTTTAATCGTTTCGATGATATCCACAATTCACCTCGACAAATTCTTTAGTAAGCCCATAGATTAATGAGCACCTGACGCGCATTCTAGCCTAAAACCCAGTACAACGCTCTGATTTAGCTTAACTAAAATCAAACAATTTATTTAAATTAGATAAACCATCTGTGCTCGTTATATTTTGGCTAGGCTCTGTGCAAACAGAGTCAGTCACCCAGCAAAAACTGGCAGCGTTTGCACAGAGCACCCTTTACCTTATAAGATTCAAGCTCAACCTTATTTAACTGCAGCTCACCGTTTATTTATTATTAACAGCGCTGGTATGGGTTTATTTTACTCAAGCCTTAACTGCTCTAAAAGCAAGCGGTAATTATCGTAACTGATTACTCTGCTAACACACTGCAACACTGCACTGCGCACGCTTTTCTCTATTTAACCTATGCGTTGTGCGCAACATATGGCTTTGTTTAACAGCCATAATTTATGAGTCTGGCCGCAAACACACTGCTGCTTGCGTTGGCACAAGGCTTTGTCGGAATTTTTAATCTAACCGGTACCCTATCAGTATGGATAACCAAGGTCCTTTATTAAGCCTCACCGATTTAAGTTGTGGCTACCAGAATCAAACTATCGTAGAAAACCTTAATCTGCATCTGAATGTAGGCGATATCGGCTGCCTGCTTGGCCCATCGGGCTGCGGTAAAACCACCACACTGCGTGCTATTGCTGGTTTTGAGCCCATTATTAAAGGCTCGATCACCTTAGACGGCAAAGTTATCTCTCGGCCCAACTTTACGTTAGCACCGGAAAAGCGCCGTATTGGTATGGTCTTCCAAGACTACGCACTGTTTCCGCACCTCACTGTTGCCAGTAATGTTGCCTTTGGGATTCGTACCCACCCCAAAGTTGAGAAAATCACCCAAGAGTTACTCGACTTGGTCAAGCTCAGCACCCTAGGCAGCCGCTATCCCCATGAACTTTCTGGTGGACAGCAACAGCGTGTGGCTTTGGCGCGCGCTTTAGCCCCTGAGCCAAGCTTGCTCTTGTTAGACGAGCCTTTTTCTAACTTGGACGGCGAGTTACGCCGCCGCCTCAGCCAAGAGGTACGAGAGATTCTCAAATACCGTGGCACCAGCGCAATTTTGGTCACCCACGACCAAGAAGAAGCCTTTGCCATGAGTGATAATATTGGCGTATTTAATAAAGGCCGTCTTGAGCAATGGGACTCGCCTTTTAACCTTTACCACGAGCCGCTGACACCTTTTGTCGCCAGTTTCGTCGGCCAAGGCTATTTTATCCGTGGACAAATGCTGACCAATGACAGCGTGCAAACCGAATTAGGGGTGATTCGGGGCAACCGCGCCTACAATTGGGCAGCAGGTAGCACAGTGGATGTTTTATTACGCCCCGACGATATTATTGATTCACCAGAAAGCCCGCTTAAAGCGCGAATTATTGGCAAAACCTTTTTAGGCGCAGCCACCTTGTACCGCCTTGAACTGCCCACTGGCAATCAGCTGGAAGCTATTTTCACCAGTCATATCGATCACTTCCTTGGTGAAAATGTTGGCATTGCCGTAGCCGCTGACCACTTGGTGGCTTTTGCCACTCCAGGTACAGTCGCCGCCCATAACAGCTTGCCCTTGGCTGGCGTACGCCGTTACAGCTCAACCGCACGCTAAGTGAAATAGACTGCCTTAAGCCTCGCAGCCACCTCATACTCATATGCAAAAACACCGATCACAGCCTTGCTGTGATCGCTAGCATGCCCCTCTACTTATTGCCCTACCGTTACTAATTAGCGACTTTTAGATCGGCTGAACACACTGACTCTGCTCAGTAAAAAACTCCTACCCAAAGCTTTACTGCAAAACCAGCACCCGCTAAAAGTTTTGTCGATAGCTCGCAAAGATTGACCCGCATCAATTTAAAATCAGCATTAAACGCGTACCTTGCACTACATCTTGTGCTCAACCCAGCACAAAAACACTATATAATGTATTTAGAGGTATTTTATGCCCGTGCTTGCGAGCCTACAAATTTCCCGTCAACTGCGTAAAAGAGACCAGCGACAGGTGCTGTTTGATGCACAAAAGATTGTGCAGGCTATGACTGCCGCTGGACGCGCTACTGGTGAGTTTGCTGCATCAACCGCAGCGCAGCTGAGCCAAAAAGTTATACAAAACCTTCCCGAGCATGACGAACTCTGCGTGGAAGATATTCAAGACCGAGTAGAAACCACTTTAATGGAATCTGGTCATTTTCGTACCGCGCGTGCCTATATTGTTTACCGTGAACAACACGCACGCTTACGTCGTGATCAGAAAAACTTGGTGGATGTTGCCTCCTCCATGAATGAGTATTTATCTCGCGAAGATTGGCGGGTACAGGCCAATGCCAATCAAGGCTACTCTCTGGGTGGCTTAATTCTTAATGTGTCCGGCAAGGTCACTGCTAACTACTGGCTCAATGAAGTCTACAGCCCTGAAATTGGCGAAGCGCACCGTGAGGCTGATTTGCATATTCATGATTTGGATATGCTGGCGGGTTATTGCGCAGGCTGGTCATTGCGCACGTTACTTAATGAAGGCTTTAACGGCATTCCAGGGCGTATTGAGGCCGGGCCACCCAAGCATCTATCCAGCGCGCTGGGGCAAATGGTGAATTTTCTGGGCACCTTGCAAAACGAATGGGCCGGCGCGCAAGCCTTTAGCTCCTTTGATACTTATCTAGCACCTTTTATTCGTAAAGATCAGCTCAGTTACCAAGAAGTACGCCAAGCTATTCAAGAATTTATTTACAACCTCAATGTCCCCTCCCGTTGGGGCACGCAAACGCCTTTTACCAACTTAACCTTTGACTGGGTCTGTCCTGAGGATCTGCGCGAGCAGATTCCGTATATTGGCGGCGTAGAAATGCCGTTTGCCTACGGTGATCTGCAAGAAGAAATGAAGCTGATCAACCAAGCCTACATCGAAGTCATGCAGGCCGGTGACGGCTTAGGCCGTGTCTTTACTTTTCCTATCCCCACTTACAACATCACCCATGATTTCCCTTGGGACAGTGAAAACGCCAACCGCTTATTCGCCATGACCGCGCGCTATGGTTTGCCCTACTTCCAAAATTTTCTTAACTCCGAGCTGGAGCCCAACCAAGTGCGCTCTATGTGTTGTCGCTTGCAGCTGGACGTGCGTGAACTGCTCAAGCGTGGTGGCGGCTTATTTGGTTCAGCGGAACAAACCGGTTCGCTGGGCGTAGTGACGATCAACTGCGCACGCTTAGGTTATCTGTATAAAAATAACCCAATGGGCCTCTACCGCCGCCTTGATGAATTGCTGGAAATGGCCAAAGACAGTTTGGAAGTGAAGCGCAAAGTGATTCAGCAGCATATGGACGCAGGCCTTTACCCTTACAGCAAGCGCTACTTAGGCACGCTGCATAACCATTTCTCCACCATTGGCGTCAATGGCGTGCACGAAATGCTGCGCAACTACACCAATGATCAAGACGGTATGCATACCGCTGATGGCCGTAAAATGGCGCTGGAAATGCTTGATCATATCCGTGCGCGCTTAGTGGCTTTCCAAGAAGAAACCGGCCATCTGTACAACCTTGAAGCCACCCCTGCAGAAGGCACCACCTACCGTTTTGCTAAAGAAGACCAAAAGCGTTTTGCCGATATTCTGCAAGCCGGCAGCGTCGATGCACCCTACTACACTAACTCTTCGCAGCTGCCAGTGGGTTTTACCAATGATGCCTTTGAAGCGCTGGAGTTGCAGGACGAACTGCAATGCAAATACACCGGTGGCACTGTGTTGCACCTATATATGTCGGAGCAAATTTCCTCCACTGAAGCCTGTAAAAAACTGGTGCGCAATGCCTTGGAGCGTTTCCACTTACCCTACTTAACCATTACCCCCACCTTCTCCATTTGCCCAGTGCACGGCTATTTATCGGGCGAGCATGAGTTCTGTCCGAAATGTGACGCAGCGCTGCTGCAAGAACAGCAACGTGCACAACAGCTCAAGGCCGTTCATTAATACAGCTTGAGCAAGCTCACGCGCCACTGATTTAACAGCGGCGTACTAAACCGATGCTCAGCATCAAATTAAAAGGAAAGACCTATGCAAACTGCAAAGCAACTGCCACAAGAACAACGTCAACGCTGTGAAGTCTGGACCCGAGTGATGGGCTACCACCGTCCCGTCAGTGCTTTTAACCCGGGCAAGCAATCTGAACACCGTGAGCGTCAGCACTACACTGAGCAGCCAACCCAGCCCCAGTCCGCGTAACTGTGGCTGAGCAACTTAGAGTTGGGGGCTTCGTGCCCCTGACCACTTTAGACTACCCTGACCATCTGTCCTGTGTGGTATTTTGCCAAGGTTGTGCGTGGCGCTGCCGCTATTGCCACAACCCTAACCTGATTCCTGCGCGCGCTGAACCCAGCCACAGCTGGTCAAGCATCTTAGAGTTTTTACAGCGGCGCCAAGGCTTACTCGAAGCAGTGGTGTTCAGTGGTGGTGAAGCGACCTTACAGAGCTCACTCAAATCCGCTATGCAGGAGGTTAAACAACTGGGTTTTAAAGTGGGACTGCATAGTGCAGGCATCAACGCCAAAGCACTCAAACGGGTTTTACCCTATTGCGACTGGGTCGGTTTTGATGTGAAAGCGCTGGTAGAGGATACTGAGCTGATTACCGGCGTCTCTGGCAGCGGTCAAGCCAACTGGCAGTGTTTAGAATTGCTGCTGGCCAGCGGTGTCGACTACGAATGCCGCACCACCGTGCATTGGGAGCTGATGGATCCGCAGCGCTTATTACACTTAGCCCAACGGTTAAGCGCCGCTGGCGTTGCCCACTTTGTGGTACAACATGTGCGTACGCAAAGCATGCTCGATGGCCAGCTGGCACATTGCAGCAGCAATCTGGGCACAGAGGCCCTGTGGCAAGAAATCAGTCAATTATTTAGTACTTTTGCCCGCCGCAATGCTTAGCATTCACTGTTAACAAAAATCCCACCTTCATCTACCAGGTGTTTATATGCCGTTAAGCAAACGGCTCAAGGAGAAGACTGATGCTGGGAATATGGATTTTACGCCCACTCATTTCAATCAAGCCCTCTTGATGTAAGCGCGCCATAATCCGTGATAATGTTTCCGGCTGCATGGATAAGCGCGCAGCAATTAAACGCTTGGGCAGAGGCAACTCAATATCCACCGTTTCTTGTGAGCGATCTTTAAGCTGCTGAATCAAATACAAAGAAAAACGCTGTGTGGCATTTTGTAAGGTTAAGGTTTCCAATTCTCCTAAACGCTGATGCAACCTTACACTCATATGCCCTAACAAATGCAAGCAGGCTTGGGGATTTTCTTGCAGAAGGGTCAACATCAGCCGATTGGGGAAGCTGATCAGCTGCACGGCCTCTAGAGTTTCTGCACACACCGGATATTCCGAGCGCTGCATAAACATAACTGCCTCAGCAAAGGTTTGCTCTGCTTGAATAATTTCAACAACCTTTTCTTGGCCGTCAGCAGACACACGATAGAGTTTTACTCGTCCCTTCAACACCAAGAAAAACCGTTCAGCAACTTCGCCTTGGCGAATAATCAGCTCACCAGCACTCAACTCTTGATCATGGCTTTGCGCAATTAAACGCTCCTGCTCAGCCCGGCCAAGATTCTGAAAAAAAGGATGCTGCAATACAGTTGCTACAGCCGGATGGGTGAAAAGCATAGATCGCTCCTGTTCAAGCAATAGTCGTAGGTATCACTAGCCAGACTGAATATATAGCAACTGATACCAAGCAATTGGCTTTACCTTAACGGCTTCTGCGCAATGCTTCACTGCTCTTGATCAGCCTCACAGGCTTTTCTTGATTTGCAACAAGAAGCACTGGTTAGCGCAGTAAATTAAACCTTATAACTGGCTATCTCTGCGTACTGACCTTGAGTTAACTGCAATAAATCAGCAGCAGCCAACTCAACCTCTAATCCGCGCCGCCCAGCACTGATATAAACAGTACTCAACTGCTGAGCACTGTTATCTAAAAAAGTGCGTAAAGCTTTTTTCTGCGCCAATGCACTGATACCGCCAACTAAATAACCTGTAGCACGCTGCGCTTGTTGTGGATCGGCCATCTCAACTTTTTTCACCCCTGCACAACTGGCTAAAGCTTTTAAGTTAAGCTGTGCATGTACCGGCAAGACAGCCACCAGCAACTCACCTGTTTCTGCGCTGGCTAATAAAGTTTTAAACACCTGAGCGGGGGCTAGATCTAACTTTTCTGCTGCCTCAAGACCATAAGAAGCTGAGCGTGGATCATGCCTGTAGCTATGCACCCTGTGCACAATGCGTTGTTTTTTTAATAAGTTAATTGCTGGGGTCATCCACTCACCTTTTTTATCCCGTTGCAGCAAATAGCATTAGCGCAGTCTAAACCTATGCAAAAAGCTATACAGTATCTATATAATAACAAAATCAACCAACACCAATTAAAAAATGTATAATATTCGGTTAGGTGAAAACACACTGCATTTATTCTCTACAGCACTGCATTATAAAATAATTTTCTTTCTCTTTAACTCGCATTTGTGTGCGTTTAAATGGTGCAGTGATCAAGATGCTAATTAGGAAAAATTTATGACCCGCCCTTCATCAACCGCTACTGCTGTCGCCCTGACCCTTGCTGGCGCATTATTACTCAGTGCTTGCGATAAAAAAACCGATTCAGCAGCAGCACAGGAACAACCTGCACCCAAAGTAGGAATCGTCACGCTGTCCTCAGAATCTCATACTATTACCAGCGAGTTACCTGGTAGAACAGCGGCTTACCGTGTTGCTGAAGTCCGCCCACAGGTCAACGGCATTATCCAAAAGCGTCTGTTTAAAGAAGGCAGTGATGTCAAAGCCAATGAGCAACTGTATCAAATTGATCCAGCTATCTATGAAGCCAACTTAAAAAGCGCGCAAGCCAATTTATTAGCAGTACGCTCATTAGCTGAGCGCTATAAAGTGCTGGTTGAAGAACGTGCCGTCAGTCGTCAACAATATGATGATGCCAACGCTAATCGCCTTGAAGCAGAGGCTGCACTGGAACGGGCGAAAATTGAACAACGTTATACCCGCGTACTGGCACCCATTTCTGGACGCATTGGTCGCTCCAGCGTCAGTGAAGGTGCTTTAGTCAGCAATGGCCAAGCGCAAGAGCTTGCAGTGATTCAACAAATTGATCCCATCTACGTTGATGTCACCCAATCGGCCAATGAGCTGCTGCGTTTGCGTCGGGAACTGGCCGGAGGAAGTTTGGAAAAAGCGGGCGAGACCGCCGCACAAGTAACGCTAAAATTGCAAGATAACACTGATTACCCACATAAAGGCACATTAGAGTTCTCTGAAGTATCGGTCGACGCCAGCACCGGTTCGGTCACCCTGCGTGCGGTGTTCCCTAACCCGGATGCGTTGTTATTGCCCGGTATGTTTGTCCAAGCCAGATTAGTTGATGGCGTACAAAAGAAGGTTATTCTTGCTCCTCAGCAAGGCATCACCCGCAACCCTAAAGGTGAAGCCATCGCTATGGTAGTGACTGCAGACAATACAGTTGAAGCGCGCCAGCTAACGGCACAGCGCACTGTAGGTGACCGCTGGTTAGTCACCGAGGGCCTAAAAGATGGCGATCGCCTCATCACCGAAGGTTTACAATTTATCCGCCCTGGCGACACTGTAGAGACTTACCCAGCCGGCAATATCAAATCATCGGCAGAGCCTACTGAAACCTCTGAAAACGCTACAAGCCAAGCTCAATAAGGGATCTGCCTCATGTCGCACTTTTTTATCAACCGCCCCATCTTTGCTTGGGTTTTAGCCCTCGTCGTGATGTTGGTCGGTGGTCTTGCAATTCTTAAACTGCCGGTCAATCAATACCCCAGTATTGCCCCACCATCAGTGAGCATCTCGGTCAGATACCCAGGCGCTTCTGCACAAACCGTGCAAGACACTGTGGTGCAAGTGATCGAGCAACAAATGAACGGTATCGATGGCTTGCGCTACATATCATCGCAAAGCAACTCCGATGGTAGCATGAGCATCAGCATTACTTTTGAGCAGGATGTCGATCCAGATATCGCTCAAGTTCAAGTACAAAACAAGCTGCAATTGGCGACCCCTTTGCTGCCCCAAGAGGTGCAACAGCAAGGTATTCGTGTTTCCAAATCAGCCAGTAACTTCTTGATGGTGGTCGGCATCATCTCTGAAGATGCCAATATGAGTCGGTACGATATTGCGGACTATACCGTTTCCAATATTCAAGACCCGATCTCTCGTACTGCTGGGGTGGGCGACTTTCAGATTTTTGGTGCGCCCTACGCCATGCGTATTTGGCTTGATCCTGCCAAACTGACGAACTTTGCCATGACACCACTGGATGTTGCCGATGCAATTCGTGAGCAAAACGTACAAGTCTCATCCGGTCAACTCGGTGGACTGCCGGCAGTGTCTAACCAACAATTGACCGCCACCATTATTGGTAAAACTCGTTTTGACTCACCTGAGCAGTTTGAAAATGTGCTGCTGAAAGTCAAAGAAGATGGCTCCCAAGTGCGCCTTAAAGATGTGGCGCGAGTTGAATTGGGTGGTGAAAACTACAGTGTGAGCGCTGAATTCAACGGTAGACCAGCCACTGGTATCGGGATTAAATTGGCCAACGATGCCAACGCTCTGGATACAGCCCGCGCAGTACGAGCGACTTTAGCTGAGCTTGAACCTTTTTTCCCGCCAGGGATGAAAGTGGTTTACCCCCATGACACTACACCGGTCATTGCCGCCTCAATTAAAGGGGTGGTGATCACTTTAGCTGAAGCTTCGGTGCTGGTGTTCTTAGTTATGTATTTGTTTATGCAGAACTTACGTGCCACGTTAATCCCTGCATTAGCTGTGCCAGTGGTTATTCTAGGTACTTTTGGGGTTCTGGCAGCTTTTGGCTACAGCATCAACACCTTGACCATGTTTGCCATGGTACTGTCCATCGGACTCTTGGTGGATGACGCCATTGTGGTGGTGGAGAACGTTGAACGGGTGATGGAAGAAGAAGGCTTATCCCCAGTTGAAGCCACCCGCAAATCCATGACCCAAATCTCCGGTGCCCTGGTGGGTATCGGCTTAGTCTTGTCTGCGGTGTTTATCCCAATGGCCTTCTTTGAAGGCTCCACCGGATCCATTTATAAACAGTTCTCGGTGACGATCGTGTCGGCCATGGTGCTCTCGGTTTTGGTCGCTTTGATCTTCACCCCAGCCTTGTGCGCAACCATGCTCAAGCCCATTAAAAAAGGCGGCAACCTTGAAAAGCGCGGTTTCTTTGGTTGGTTTAACCGCACTTTTCAAAGTGGCGTAAACCGCTATGAGAAAGGTGTCGCGGCCATGATTCGTCGTAAAACACCTTACTTACTGATGTACCTTGCGATAGTGCTGGTTATGAGTTGGATGTTTACTCAGATTCCCACTTCGTTCTTGCCAGATGAAGACCAAGGTGTTCTTTTTGCCCAAGTACAAACACCGGTTGGTTCAACCGCTGAACGCACCTATGACGTGATTAGCGAAATGCGTGATTACATGCTTAACGAAGAAAGCGATACCGTTAGCACTGTGTTTACCATTTCCGGCTTTAACTTTGCGGGCCGTGGACAAAACTCTGGGATGGCATTTATCGGCCTAAAACCTTGGGATGAGCGCACCCAAGCACATCAAAGTGTCTTTTCTTTAGCGGAACGGGCACAAAAGCATTTCTTCTCCTTTCGTGATGCGAGAGTCTTTGCCTTTGCCCCGCCGGCGGTTATGGAGTTGGGTAACGCCACCGGCTTCAATATGTTCCTGCAAGACCGTGCAGGAGTTGGACATGAAGTCCTGAGTCAAGCCCGTGATACATTCCTGCAGAAAGCCAACCAAGACCCACGCTTAGTCCAAGTGCGTGCCAACGGTTTAAATGATGAGCCTCAATATCAGCTACTGATTGATGATGAGAAAGCCAGCTCCATGGGCTTATCGTTAGACGCTATCAACCGAACGCTCTCAGCGGCGTGGGGCAGCAGCTATGTCAATGACTTTATCGACCACGGTAGGGTTAAGAAAGTCTTTATGCAAGCTGAAGCTGAAGCTCGGATGAATCCAGAGGATATGGAAAAATGGTATGTGCGCAATAATAAGGGCGAAATGATCCCCTTCAGCAGCTTTGCCAGCGGCGAGTGGACTTACGGTTCACCTAAGTTAGCTCGTTATAATGGTGTACCAGCCATGGAAATTCTAGGCAGCGCCGCAGCTGGCTACAGCTCAGGTGACGCTATGCTTGCGGTGGAAGAAATTGCTAAAGAGCTGCCTACTGGTATAGGTCTATCTTGGACTGGTTTATCCTATGAGGAACGCCTCTCAGGGGATCAAGCCCCAGCTTTGTATGCTTTGTCATTGCTGGTGGTGTTCTTATGTTTGGCTGCCATGTATGAAAGCTGGTCAATTCCCTTCTCAGTGATGCTGGTGGTACCGCTGGGTATTATCGGTGCATTATTGGCGACCTATGGTCGCGGCTTATCCAATGACGTGTACTTCCAAATTGGTTTACTGACCACCATTGGTTTGTCAGCTCGTAACGCCATTTTGATTGTAGAATTTGCCAAGTCACTGCACGATGGTGGGATGAGTTTGGCTGAGGCTGCGGTGGAAGCGAGCCGCATCCGTTTACGTCCAATTATTATGACTTCACTGGCCTTTGTGCTTGGGGTTACCCCTCTAGCCATTGCTACTGGCGCAGGGGCGGGTAGTAAGCACGCCATTGGTACCGGAGTCATTGGTGGAATGCTCACCGCGATGGTTTTCGCGATTTTCTTTGTACCATTATTTTACGTACTAGTGAGCTCTTTATTTAAGTCGGCCAATGACAAAAAACAGGAGGACGGACAATGAAATATACCGCCCTAGCCGCTGCCTTATTAGTGGCGTTGACCGGTTGTTCACTGGCACCTAATTATCAGCAACCGGCGGCACCAGTTGCTGAACAGTGGGACATGACTGATGCTCAACAAAGCGCTGTCGCCCTACCCGATTGGCGCGAGTTTTTCCAAGACCAACAATTACAAAGCTTAATTGAAACAGCTTTGCACAATAACCGTGATATGCGTATCGCCGCACTGAATGTGGATGCCTTTCGTGCGCAATACCGCATTCAACGCAGCGCGCGCTTTCCATCTGTAGATGCTAGTGGCGGTGCGAACCGACAGCGTATTCCCGGCAATATGAACCCTGCCGGCAATGATTCAACAATTAATAGCCAGTACTCTGCGGACTTGGGTATTACCGCTTGGGAGCTGGACTTATTTGGTCGCTTAGACAGCTTGCGTGATCAGGCCTTAGAAACCTATTTCGCCAGCGAACAAGCTCAGCGCAGCACGCAACTGAGCTTAATCGCCAGCGTCGCCATAGCTTGGCTCTCCTTGCAAGCCGATCAAGAAGCCTTGCAATTGGTGCGCGATACTTTAGCCACTTATGAGGACAGTTTAAGACTGATTGAGCGCAGTTATGATGCTGGTGTGGCCTCGTTACTGGAAGTGCAACAAGCACGTACTTCGACCAACAGTGCCAGAGTCAGTCTTGCCCAGTTTGAGCGTCAAACTGCGCAAAGTCGCAATGCTCTGAATCTACTCTTAGGCGGTGAGCCCGAGATAGATATCAATACCCCAGTGCCACTCAAACATTTTCAATTTGCAGAGTTACCGGTGGGTTTGCCAGCAGATTTACTGCAGCGCCGTCCAGATATTCTGCAAGCTGAATATGAGCTGAAAGCAGCCAATGCCAATATTGGTGCTGCCCGAGCAGCATTTTTCCCCAGTATCAGTTTAACGGCCACCGCGGGTAGCTTAAGTCCGGATTTATCTGGCTTATTTGATAGCGGCAGTGGTTCTTGGTTATTTAAGCCAAGTATTAATCTGCCTATTTTTAATGCCGGTCGTTTACGAGCGAACTTGGATTACAGTGAAATCCAAAAAGATATTCGCGTAGCCAGTTACGAGAAAGCCATTCAAACCGCTTTCCAAGAAGTGGCGGACGGTTTGAGTAATCGCATGACCTATAAGCAGCAACTGATCGCCCATGATGAGCTGGTGAAGTCCGGTGAAGAGTACTACTTCTTGGCCGACCGCCGTTTTGTCGAAGGCATTGATAATCAGCTTACGCGCTTGGATGCGCAGCGTTTGCTGTTTAATGCACAGCAGCAACGTATCAGCACGCAGTTTGCCCAGTTGGCCAGTGAGATTAACCTCTACAAAGCACTCGGCGGTGGCTATAGCGAAGACTTCAGCGAAACACGTTAACTCAAGCAGCTATAAGACTGTAACGAGCGCATAAAAAACAGGCGAACTGATGATCTCAGCCGCCCATTTTTTATTAAGTTTTGCTAAGCGGAAAGTTGATTGCTAATTTTTACGTGAGTCGTACTGCACTGTAACTGTTCCTCCGTCGAGGAACCCATCCTGGGTTCAACTCCGGCGCTGCGCCATCCCTGGCTCCGCTCATCACAGCTACAATGCAGCACTCATTAACCATTAGCATTGTTTGCACCATTATCACCACGCTCCTCAAAGGACTCGCTATAGACTAGCAATGGGTTGGCAGACACTGCTGATAGCTAACAAGTGCTTTGTGAGTGATGCGGCAAGCGAAGCCAAGGATGGCGTAGCGCCCTAATCGAGCCAGGCTGGCTCGTTGAGGGAAGAACATCACTCACAAAGTACGCTCGGTAAATAACTTATAGTCAACTTATATCTGCTTTCATAGAGCTCATTAGCAATAGTACAGTACGATTAACGTCAAGCTAGTAAACAACTAATACCACTAAAACTAACGTTTATTAATCAGCGCGCTTGGGCGAGAGCAGCTCGACTTTATAGCCGTCTGGATCTTCCACAAAAGCTAGAATGCTGGAGCCGTGCATCATTGGACCTGGTTCGCGGGTGATTTTACCACCACGGGCGCGAATATCCTCACAGGCTTTATACACATCCTCCACCTCAATGGCGATATGCCCATAACCATCACCGAGGTCATATTTATCTACGCCCCAGTTATGGGTTAATTCAAGTACAGTATTGTTGGCCTCATCACCATAACCAACAAAGGCTAAAGTAAACTCGCCATCGGGATAGTCACGACGGCGCAACAACTGCATACCCATCACTTCAGTATAGAAAGCCAGCGAAGCTTCAAGATCGCCAACCCGCAGCATTGTATGTAAAAGTCTCATTTATCTTACTCTCCTTTGCGCTATAACAGCGATATCAATCAATAGTCCAGTACACAGGTAGGGTTAATTTTATCCACCAATGCAGCAACCTAACAGCTCGCCAAGTGCTGTCAGCTCAAACTGATTCAGCACACTAAGCTGTAAAGTTTTTATCCACACCTTTAACTGGCAGGTCTTCAAGCAGCTTTATAATAGCGTGATTGTTACTCAGTTCAGCCAGCTCTATAAGATAGCTTTTTTCAACTTCAAGCATAGGTTCATTACCCATAAATTTTTTCACCAATGCTACTTCACCATTAATTATCGCGCTTTTCAGCGCTATAAAATTGCCCATACGGTGTTTATTTGGCTCAGACATATTCAACCTCTCTTATAGCGTTAACAAAATAACCTGGCCGCCGTAGAAAATAAAACACCCTACGTGCAACGCTGCAACTTAACCGATAACCAACAAGTCCATAAAGCGATTAACCGGCGTACCCTCAAGCTTGGCTTGATCTTTACATAGACTGAAGATTTTCTCACTTTGCTCACTTGGAAAGCGTGTGGCTAAGTTCGCTTGAAACTTCTGCTCTAACAGTGGAATTCCCTCTGCACGGCGACGGCGGTGTCCCACCGGGTATTCGACAACCACGTCCTCTGTGCTGCTGCCGTCTTTAAAGAAAACCTGAATTGCATTAGCGATAGAGCGTTTATCGGCTTCCAAATACTCTGCAGTAAAGCGCTTATCTTCGATGATTTCCATTTTATCACGCAGTTCATCAATAATCGGATGCGCTTCGTGAAAGTCATCCTCATAATGCTCGGCGATTAAATCGCCAAAAATCAATGGCACAGCAACCATGTACTGCAAGCAATGGTCACGGTCCGCGGCATTGGCCAAAGGGCCAGTTTTAGAAATAATCCGAATCGCTGACTCGTGGGTACGAATCACTATTTTCTCAATCTCTGTTAAGCGATCTTTGACCTGCGGATGCAAAATAACCGAGGCTTCTGCCGCTGTTTGCGCATGAAACTCAGCCGGAAAAGAAATCTTAAACAAGATGTTTTCCATCACATAAGAATCGTAGCCTTGAGAGAAGGTAAACTGGCGTTCAGCCTCAGGCTTAAGCACATGGTCTTTATTAGTAGTGGCGAAAGAGACGTCATAAAAACCCCATTGTGGCGTGGTTAAGACACTGGGAATACCCATCTCACCGCGCATTGATATATCCGCTAAACGCACCGCTCTTGAAGTGGCGTCGCCGGCAGCCCAAGACTTGCGCGAACCTGCATTGGGCGCATGGCGATAAGTGCGTAAAGCAGAGCCGTCAACCCAGGCCTGGGAGATGGCCGCCATAATTTGTTCTCGGTTGCCACCCAGCATCTTAGTAACAACCGCAGTTGAAGCAACCCGGACTAATAGTACATGGCATAAACCGACGCGATTAAAGGAGTTTTCTAAAGCAATCACCCCTTGTATTTCATGGGCCATAATCATGGCTTCAAGAACTTCACGCATCAGCAAAGGCGGCTCGCCATTGGCCAATCGAACCTGGGACAGATGATCTGCCACGGCTAAAATACCGCCAAAGTTATCTGATGGATGGCCCCATTCAGCCGCCAGCCAAGTATCGTTGTAATCGAGCCAGCGAATGATGCAGCCAATGTCCCAAGCTGCTTTGACCGGATCCAGCACATGCGAGGTGCCGGGTACACGAGCGCCATGGGGCACAATTGTGCCTGGGACAATGGGCCCCAGATGCTTTGTACATTCTGGAAAACGTAGCGCCAGCAGTCCGCAGCCTAACGTATCCATTAAACAGTTGCGCGCTGTGTTCAGGGCTTCTGTGCTGGAGACTTTATAGGTTAATACATAATCAGCGATATCTTGGATGACTTGGTCGTAATCAGGTCGGATATTGACATCTACATTACTACTCATTTTTCTATCCTCATTCGTTTGACTTCTTTCTTAGCCTAGCAGCTCCCTAACCTTAAGTTGAGTTATCTATCGTACTCCCGCCTAAAGCACTGGGCCTTTATAAGATCTGACCTGCTCGGGCTGCCGCTGTTTTAGCATGCGCTAGTATAAGTAAGAGACATACTGAGCCACCCCTAACAAAAAAGGGTCTAAGTAGCATTAGACCCTTTCAACACCTTTATTAATCGGCAATTTTAAAAACAGTTTTACTTATAAAACGCTTCAACAGTTCCTTTGAGCGTGATCAGCAATGGTTGGCCATGACGATCCTTGGCTTTAGGCGAGGCAATTTTTATCCACCCTTCACTGATGCAGTATTCCTCAACATCGAAACGCTCTTTGCCATTGATCCGAATGCCAATATTATGCTCGAAAATTTCTGCTACATAGTGTGGGCTACGCGGATTGCCTGAAAGACGATCGGGTAAAGCAGGCTGTGCTGTAATGTTGTTCATATTTAACCTAGCATAAATAAAAAGTGGGTTATTGTAGGCAACATAAGACTTACGCTCAAGAATTAGCGCTAAGCAGCTCTAGCTAAACACCAATAGAACTTGGCTGAACAATGCAACCTCAGCAAAGTAGCAGATACGTTGAGAATTAGCTTGGTAAGCTCATAATAAACAGGCACAGAAATCAACCGCCATAGAGACGAAAAAGCCACCGCAGAGGGTGGCTTTTTTTTGCAAGCAATCAGAGTGACTCGTCTTGCCTTACAACAACTTACGGCCTTTGCTGGCAGCAATACGTAAACGCAATGCATTGAGCTTAATAAAGCCTGCGGCATCAGCCTGATCGTAGGCACCAGCATCATCTTCAAAAGTGGCGATGGCGGCATCAAACAACGAGTCGTCAGATTTGCGGCCAATCACAACAATATTGCCTTTGTACAGTTTCAAGCGTACCACGCCATTGACGTTTGCTTGCGATGCATCAATCATCTGCTGCAACATCGCCCGCTCAGGACTCCACCAGTAACCATTGTAAATCAATGAGGCATAGCGCGGCATCAACTCATCTTTGAGGTGCGCCACCTCACGGTCCAGGGTAATCGATTCCATAGCGCGGTGGCCTTTGAGCATAATGGTGCCGCCTGGGGTTTCGTAGCAACCACGGGCTTTCATGCCCACATAACGGTTTTCCACGATGTCCACCCGACCAATACCATGCTCACCACCAATGCGGTTCAGTTCAGCCAATACTGTGGCCGGTGACATCTCCACACCATCAATGGCAACAATGTCACCTTTACGGTAAGTCAGCTCGATGTACTGCGCAGTATCAGGGGCTTCTTCAAGGGACTTGGTCCACAGCCACATGTCTTCTTCATGCTCAGTCCAAGTATCTTCCAGCACACCGCCTTCGTAGGAAATGTGCAACAAGTTGGCATCCATTGAGTAGGGTGATTTTTTATTGCCGTGGCGCTCAATGGCAATATTGTGCTTAGCGGCATAATCCATCAGCTTTTCACGGGACAATAAATCCCACTCACGCCATGGCGCAATCACTTGTACACCGGGCTTAAGTGCATAGGCACCCAACTCAAAGCGCACTTGGTCATTGCCTTTACCGGTGGCACCGTGGGAAATGGCATCGGCGCCGGTCTCATTGGCGATCTCAATTAAACGCTTGGCGATTAACGGACGGGCAATCGAGGTACCCAGTAAGTACTCACCTTCGTAAATGGTGTTAGCACGGAACATTGGGAAGACAAAGTCACGAACAAACTCTTCGCGCAGATCGTCAATGTAGATTTCTT
>CAZEZR010000019.1:0-37275 GCA_964516465.1 uncultured Thiopseudomonas sp.
AAAAATGCTGCCGTCAGCAAGGGCGAGTATGGCTGGCTTAGTCAAGAAGACCTCCGTTTGTTTAGGTTGTTGTACACACATTTCAGGCACAAAAAAGCGGAATGACGTGAGTTGACATCATTCCGCTTTCAAGTATTTTCATTTGGGCGCACTTCTTTAGTGGATTCACTAAAACGCAATTGTACGGGGTTTTTAATTCATCTGAAAGCACTCAAATTAATTATTTTAAATCCAATACATCCTGCATATCATACAACCCTGCTGGCTTGTCTTTAAGCCACTGCACAGAGCGTACTGCGCCCTTAGCAAAGGTCATGCGACTGGAGGCTTTATGGGTGATTTCCACCCGCTCACCTTCTGCGGCAAACAGCACCGTATGATCACCCACTACATCGCCAGCACGCACCGTTGCAAAACCAATGGTTTCACGGTCGCGCGCACCCGTCTGACCCTCACGGCCATAGACTGCCACATCAGCCAAGTTGCGATCCAATGCAGCGGCCACCACTTCGCCCATGCGCAGCGCCGTACCTGATGGCGCATCGACTTTATGCCGGTGATGCGCTTCAATGATTTCAATATCAGCATCATCACCCAGCACCCGCGCCGCAGTATCCAATAACTTTAGGCACAGATTAACCCCCACACTAAAGTTCGCTGCAAACACAATGGGAATATCCTTCGCAGCACTGTCTAACTGCTGCCGCTCATCCTCGGTAAAACCTGTGGTACCAATCACCATCGCTTTGCCGGCCTGACGGCACACCGCGAGATTGTCTAAAGTCACGCTGGGATGGGTAAAGTCAATCAACACATCGAACTCATCCACGACTGCGGATAAGTCACCCACCAGATTGACTCCGATTCTGCCGACACCAGCCAGCTCACCCACATCAGCACCAATTAAACTGCTTTCAGGGCGATCAATTGCAGCGGTTAATTGCAAGGCAGGCACCATGCGCACCGCTTCGATTAAAGTTTTTCCCATGCGCCCTGCGGCACCCACCACTGCAACTCGAAGCATCGTTATTCTTCCACGCTCGTTAAAATAAATAATGATGCGCTCCAATACAAGCGCACCGTTTTGTACTTACTTGCACTTACAGGTCGCCAAAAAAACGTTTTACACCTTCGAACCAATTACTCTTTTTCGGTGAATGGGAGTCATCACCGTGCAAGCTTTCGCGGAACTCTTCCAACAGTTCACGCTGGCGCTTATTCAGCTTAACCGGCGTTTCAACTGCCACACGGCACATTAAATCACCTACACCGCCACCGCGCACTGGTGTTACACCCTTACCCCGTAAGCGGAACAACTTATTTGTTTGCGTTCCCTCGGGTATTTTCAGCTTCACTCGACCACTTAAGGTTGGCACTTCTAATTCACCACCTAACGCAGCATCGGCAAAGCTAATGGGCACTTCACAGTACAAGTCACGGCCATCGCGCTGGAAAATAGCGTGGGGACGCACATTGACCACCACATACAGATCCCCTGCTGGACCACCTAACGCACCGGCTTCACCTTCACCACTTAAGCGAATACGGTCACCGGTATCAACACCTGCTGGCACTTTAACCGATAAGGTTTTTTCTTCTTCCACTCGGCCCTGGCCATGGCAATCACCACAGGGGTCGGTGACCATTTTTCCTGCACCATGACAGCGTGGACAGGTTTGCTGTACGGCAAAGAAACCTTGCTGCATACGCACCTGTCCCATACCGTTACAGGTGGTACAGGTTACCGGACTGGTGCCTTTTTTCGCACCCGTACCCTTACAGGTCTTACAATCAACTGAAGCAGGAATACGGATATTAACTGTTGTACCGCGCACTGCCTCTTCTAGGTCCAGTTCCATATTGTAGCGTAGGTCACTGCCCCGTTGCGGGCCACCACGACCACCACCGCCGCCACCAAAGAAGTCACTGAACACATCGCCAAATACATCAGAGAAATTACCGCCACCAAAGCCACCAGCACCGCCCATTTGCGGGTCAACCCCAGCATGACCGTGACGGTCATAAGCAGCACGCTTATCGGCGTCAGATAATACCTCGTAAGCCTCATTGGCTTCTTTAAATTTCTCTTCTGCATCTTTGTCATCCGGATTACGGTCCGGGTGATACTTCATCGCCTTGCGGCGATAAGCTTTTTTGAGCTCGGCCTCACTCGCCCCACTTTTCACACCGAGAACTTCGTAATAATCCCGCTTAGACATAACTCTTTCAACTCCGAATTTTCACCTGCCAGACACACCAACGCGGGAGCTAGTCCCGCGCGGTGAATCACGACTGCATTAACTAAACGTTAGTTACAGGGCTTAGAATTATAGGATTACTTCTTATCAGTATCCTTAACCTCTTCAAACTCAGCATCGACTACGTCATCAGCATCGTCAGCTTGCTCTGCACCTGCTCCTTCAGCTTGCTGCGCTTGCTCGGCGTACATTTTCTCTGCCAATGGTGCGGTGACTTGTGATAAAGCTTCAACTTTTGCATCAATGGCTTCTTTATCGTCACCTTTAACGGCTTCTTCCAACTCTGCCACAGCTGCTTCAATGGCAGTTTTATCTTCTTCAGTGGCTTTATCGCCCGCTTCAGTGATCATCTTACGGGTTGCGTGTACCAATTGGTCACCTTGGTTACGCGCTGTGGCCAGCTCTTCAAACTTGCGGTCTTCATCAGCATTGGCTTCTGCATCGCGCACCATTTGTTCAACTTCTTCATCGCTTAAGCCCGAGTTGGCCTTAATCACGATGGACTGCTCTTTACCAGTGGCTTTATCTTTCGCCGAAACGTTGAGAATACCGTTGGCATCAATATCAAAAGTCACTTCAATTTGTGGCACACCACGTGGCGCTGGTGGAATATCCGCTAAGTCAAAACGACCCAGTGATTTGTTCGCTGACGCCTGCTTACGCTCACCCTGCAGCACATGAATGGTTACAGCATTCTGGTTGTCATCTGCAGTTGAGAACACTTGTGATTTCTTCGTTGGAATCGTGGTGTTTTTCTCAATCAGCGCAGTCATCACGCCACCCATGGTTTCAATACCTAGGGTCAGTGGGCTCACGTCCAGTAAGAGTACGTCTTTTACATCACCAGACAGTACCGCACCCTGAATTGCTGCACCCATGGCAACTGCTTCATCTGGGTTAACATCACGGCGTGCTTCCTTCTTAAAGAAGTCGGCAACGATTTTCTGTACCAACGGCATACGGGTTTGACCACCCACCAGAATCACATCATCGATTGCGTCAACAGCAATGCCCGCATCTTGCAATGCAACACGGCATGGCTCAAGGGTACGCTCGACTAAATCGCTAACTAAACCTTCCAGTTTGGCGCGAGTAATAACAATGTTTAGGTGCTTTGGACCTGATGCGTCAGCGGTAATATACGGCAAGTTCACATCTGTTTGCTGTGCTGAAGACAATTCAATCTTCGCTTTTTCTGCAGCTTCTTTTAAACGCTGCATGGCCAGTGGATCACCTTTTAGATCCATACCACTGTCTTTCTTGAACTGAGCAACCAAGTCATTGATTAACAGGTTGTCAAAGTCTTCACCACCTAAGAATGTATCACCATTAGTGGCCAATACTTCGAACTGGTGCTCGCCATCAACTTCAGCAATTTCAATCACTGATACGTCAAAGGTACCACCACCCAAGTCATAGACGATAACGGTGTGGTCGCCTTGCGACTTATCCATACCGTAAGCCAGAGCTGCTGCAGTTGGTTCGTTAATAATACGCTTAACATCTAAACCAGCAATTTGACCAGCATCTTTAGTGGCTTGACGCTGACTGTCATTAAAGTAGGCAGGCACTGTTACCACAGCACCAGTCACTTTCTCGCCTAAGTAATCTTCGGCGGTTTGCTTCATTTTTTTCAACACTTCCGCAGAAATTTGCGGCGGTGCCATTTTCTCGCCTTTGACTTCTACCCAAGCATCACCATTGTCTGCTTTAACGATTTTGTACGGCACCATGGCGATGTCTTTTTTCACCACATCTTCATCAAAACGGCGACCAATCAAACGCTTCACCGCATACAGTGTGTTGTGCGGGTTGGTCACTGCCTGACGCTTAGCCGCTTGACCAACTAAAATCTCACCATCATTGGTGTAAGCGATAATTGACGGTGTAGTACGGCCACCTTCTGCGTTTTCTATAATTTTGGCAACGCCATTCTCCATCACTGAAACACAGGAGTTGGTGGTACCCAAGTCAATACCAATAATCTTACCCATTTTGTCTCTCCTAAATTCTGATTCACTCACAGCTGTACGCTGGACTGACTAACAAACTAATGACTCACTTGCTTAATAGATGGGGCCGTTAATGAAATTTTCAAGCCCAGCACTCTATTTTTTACTCTGTAGCACTCGGCGCTTTGCTGACCACTACCATTGCTGGTCGCAACAAGCGACCGCTGATGCTGTAACCGCACTGGAACACCTTAAGCACACTATTGGGCTCAACATCAGCACTTTCTTCCATGGCCATAGCTTGATGCTCTTCTGGATTAAAAGGCTCACCCTGTGGGTCTAAACGCTCAACCTGGAAGCGCTTTAAAGTATCCAGCAAAAGTTTATAAGTCAGCTCCATACCTTCGCGCATCGGACGAATGGCTTCATCAGACACATCAGACACTTCAATACCGCGCTCAAGACTGTCCACTACTGCTAATAAATCGGTGGCAAATTTTTCCAAGGCAAACTTATGCGCCTTTTGAATATCTTGCTCAGCGCGACGACGAATATTTTGCATTTCAGCAGCGGCGCGCAAAGCATTTTCTTGCGCCTCTGCTAGCTGATCTTCCAACTCTGCAATACGCTGCTCATCTGTTACCTCTACTGAGCTTTCATCTAAGTTCTGCTCATCAGCTGCTACGTCAGACGCTTGTTCGTCCAAGGTTCGCTCGTCAGTCATGACACCCTCCTCAAAAAATGGTGCAGGCGAGTCACCTGCGCTATGCCTGCTATATGGGGCTGACTCCTTTAACTTCAAGCGCAGATGCTTAAATAAAGTAAAAAACAGAGTAAAACCCTGTTAAAGCGGCTCGGTACCAGACAACGCACTGCTCAGCAGGCCATAACCGCTGATCGGATTTAGCCGCCCTTCAATAAAAAATCCTCACTCCCTCTTGAAAACAGCACCCTCAACACTGTATAAATGAACAGCAATAGACGGGAGCAGCCATTATGCTAATACATATTTCAGTTAAAAATTATGCCATCGTTGATCACTTAGACCTTGAACTGCATGAAGGTATGAGCGTTATTAGCGGCGAAACCGGTGCTGGCAAATCCATTATGCTCGACGCTTTAAGTCTCACTCTTGGCGCGCGCACTGACAGCAGCGTCATTCGTCCGGGCGCCGACAAGGCCGATATCCTCAGCAGTTTTGATCTATCACGCATTCCAGAGGCCCAGCTTTGGCTTAAACAACGTGATCTAGATAACGAAGCGCAGTGTATTTTACGCCGCGTGATTACTCGCGAAGGTCGCTCACGGGGCTATATCAATGGCACACCTTGCCCGCTCGCGGACCTAAAAGCATTAGGCGAGCTATTAATTGATATTCATAGCCAGCATGAGCACCAATCACTGCTTAAAACCGAAACCCACCGCCGCTTACTGGATGAGTTTGCCGGTGCCACTGAACTGGCTCGTGCAGTCCAAAGCATTGCCCAGCGCTGGCGTAATACACAACAACAACTGCAGCAGTTGAGCGCTAACGATGAAGAACAACGCGCCCGTCGCCAGCTACTCACCTACCAGCTGGAAGAGCTCGAAGTTCTGGCCTTAGGTGAAGATGAGCTGGAACAGATTGAGCAGGAGCACAGAAGCTTAAGCATCTCGGAAAGTCTGCTGGATACTTGCCGGCAAATTATTGATAGCTGCAGCGACAATGAAAGCAGTAATGTCTTGGGGATTTTATCCTCACTATTACAGCGAGCCAACAGCTTAACTGATGCACCCCAGCCTTTTGTCCAGGCCACAGAGTTACTCTCCAGCGCCCAGATTCAAATTGAAGAGGCGGTCAGTCAGTTCAATCATTTTGCCGACAACTTTGATGCTGACCCACAACGTCAACAATGGATTGAAGAGCGTTTAGATGCTATTTACACCCTAGCCCGCAAACACCGTGTACAACCTGAACAATTGCACACTTTACAAGCACAGCTGAATACAGAGTTATCGACGCTGGACGCCAGTGATGCCAACCTAGAGCATTTACAACAAGCAGCAACGTTGCTCGTTACTGAATATATAGAAAAAGCCCAAGCTCTCAGCAAACGGCGCAATAGTGCAGCAAAAAAACTCGCCACCGCAGTGATGCAACAGCTGCAGATGCTGGGCATGCCCGATGGCCAATTTAGTGTTGCTTTACATACTGCGGATCCCAACACGCCATCTTTGCATGGTCTAGAAAGCGTGGAGTTTTTAGTCAGTGCCAACCCTGGCCAACCTTTACGCGGCTTGGCCAAAGTGGCATCAGGCGGTGAGCTGTCACGCATCAGCCTAGCCATTCAAGTGATTACCGCACAGACCTCTCGAGTGCCCACTTTGGTATTTGATGAGGTTGACGTAGGTATCGGCGGACCCACTGCAGAAATTGTTGGTCAACTCTTGCGCCAACTGGGCGAAACAGGCCAGGTGCTCACAGTGACTCACCTGGCGCAGGTTGCTGCCCAAGGCCATCAGCACTTATTGGTGCACAAAAAACACCAGAAAAAAACCACTCACACTGCGGTTAAACTACTCAACCATGAGCAGCGAGTGGAAGAAGTGGCTCGGATGCTCGGCGGCATTAACCTAACTGAGGAATCACTCCAACATGCCCGCAAGATATTAGATAGCGCACAAGCGAGTCCTACTGCCCAGCGCGCTTAAAGCAATGCAGTGCAGCTGACGGCTAGGGCTGAGCTTTTTTCATGTGATCTTTTTTAAACAGTGAGATATCTGGGTGATGCCAGTCACCACTAATGTGATACGTCACGCTGGCAAACCGAGAAATCCGACCACCAATTAAACGATCCATTAAAAAGAGCGCACCTCCAACCGCTGGAGCACCTACCGCAATTGCAGCTAATGGCAGGTTATTGGTTAAGGGCAAGGTTACTAACAAAGTTGCATTAACCGTTTCCGTAGCTGCGCTCAGCTGTCCTTGCAGCTCTAAATTGCTCGATGGCCCCTCCACCAACAAAGGTGTTTGGGTGCGGTAAATGCCTTGTTCAATTTGAATGTTTCCTTTAATCCGATCATAGGCTAAACCTTTGCTGAGCAGATCAGAAAAGTCTAACCGCAAGCGCCGTCCAATGGAATCAAAGTTCAGCAGACCGAACACCCGCAATGCTTGGGCGCCCCCATCCACAGTAGTGAGTTGTCCTTTACGAAAATCAATTGTTAAGCCACCACTTAACTTTTCCGCACTCAACAGCACAGGCGATCCAGCCCAGCGCGCATCTGCATCGACACGAAAACTTTTACTGGTGATCGTTGGGGTAAACCCCCAAGCGATCAGTACATCTTTTAAATCATCACCAGCTAGCCGCCCTTTATACCAGCTACGCATTTGGCCGCCAGCCCGCTCCCAGCCCATTTGCCCAGTGACATTAATTCCCTTAAGGGATAAATCCAACTTATCAAACAAAACCCCTTGTGCCTGTGGCCGTGTATTGAATGACCATGCACCTAAATTGTCGCTACCTTGATACAGGCTATCGATCTGAATATTAAGGGCTGGAATACTGTCTATAGCAAAATCTGCCAGCGCATCCTTATTCTGATCAACCACTTCACTGAGCAAGCTTTTTGGTAAACGCAGGTGAGCAAAGTGCAGCGCTAAGGGTTGATCTGCACCCTGCTCACTGATAATTCCTTTAAGCTGCTGACTATTGAGCGCTAACTGCCAGCCTTGCGACTTTGGCTGAAACTCGACATGCAAGTTCTCCACCGTTAAACCAAAACCATTAAACTGGCCAATATTCAGCTTGGCACTGGGCAACTGCTGGCGACCTTCCTGCCCGTGCGGGGTATAGCGCTGCAACACCTGTTGCCAAGCATCCAGATCGAACTCATTGAGCCGACCAAGCACTTGCAGACCTTTTGTTGTGGGTAAACTGGCTAAACCACCGCCCAGCAATACTTGCCCGCGCCCGGCCAACAAATCATTCGCTGGTGCAGCTAGATTCAGACTCAACTGGTCGCCATAGTCGAACCAGTGGCGGCGCTCGCTACCCACCAATGTCATGCGCCAATCGGCATAGCCTTGTTGGTTAGCAGCTTTACCCAAGGGTGCCGGCAAATCAATTGCCACCCCCTGCAGACTTGAATCAACCCGTAACTGGCTGTCCTCACCGCTGAGCGCTATTCGTAAGCGATACGGTAAAGTGCCAGCCACTGGCAGCGGCTGGGTTATCTCTGCCCACTGGGTTAACTGCTTAATAGGCATTTGTCCGCGCACATCAATCTGGGTTTGTAACTGCTGCCCCTGACCTGCAGAGCTAATAGCACCTGCAAAGGCTTGATTTAAAAACGTGCCACTGATTTTTTTTGCACTTAAGCCATGCTGACTGTCAAACATAAACATCCCGCTTAACTCGTACAAATGCACATTGATTTCTGGCATTGCCAACTCAGCGCCCTGGGCGTTCAGGGCCAGTTTGATCTCGATTGGCTGCCCAGCCGTAAGAGGTACCGTTAAATCTAATGTTGTGGGCAGACTGCCTTTACCTTGCCATTGGGAGAACTCCGGCGCTGCTTGTGCGATAGGCGTTTTTTGTAAAAAATACAGACCATCGGCAACATTACTTTGCAATTCAGCATGCAACTGCATCACTGGAATCTGGCCAGCCTTACCCAAGGGCACCTCAGCATAAGCACTGGTCACCGGCGTATTTAAAACTTTACCGCTCTTCAGGCTAATCCGTACGCCGCTGTCTTCAATCAGTATTTCAGCGTTCGCCTCGGTCAGCGCAGGCCAGCCAGGCTGGTACTCAAGCTGCGCATCGTTAACGGCAAAATATAAACTGATGGAGCGCGACTCTGGCGCTGCACCTTTATTTAAAGAGCCTTGATACTGAAAGTAGCCCTGCTCAATATGTCCCGCCTGTATTGCCGTGCTTAACCAGTGCTCCAAGTCGTCACCAAACTCTGGCACTAAAGACGGTAAATATTTATCGGTAAAGCGTGCATCACCATCACGCAAGCCCACCCGCAGATCCATATAATCCTCTTCCTCTGGATCCTGCAATAAGCGGATTAAAAAATCTCCAGCAATCTCGCCTTCATCACCCAACACCTGCAAATATGGACTTTGCAAAGTAAAACCCTGTTCATCAAAGCTCCACAATAGCTGGGCATTGGCCTGCTGGTAGTGCCATGGCTGAGCAAATAAATTGGCTAAATGCAAACTAAAGCCATCCTCACTGGCTAAACGCAATTCACCTTGGGTTAAACCGCCGGAGATATGACCATTAATGCCACTCGCTGCTGGCACCTCATGCCAAGCTGAAAACTCGACATCCTGTAGGTTGCTAACAAAAGTTAAACGCTCAGATAAAGGTGCCTCTGGCAGCCATTGCAATTGCAGGTTTTTTAACACACCCTGAGGCTGCATGCTGTTTAACACATCCTCTACCAGCTCAGGCAGCTGCACTAAACGCTGAGCCAAATGATGCACACTGGCCAGCTCAAACTGCTCAACGGCCAGCTGTAAACGCGTCGCACTATGGTCTTCGTAAGCAGCCAGAATGCGCCAGTTATGTATCGGTAGCTGATCAATCTGCAACACTAAGTGCTCAAACCATGCAGTTTGCACAGTGTTCGTGTGTTGATAAAAAGCCAATGCTTTTTGGCTCTGTAGATGCACAGGTTCAGCATGGGCAGCCTGCCCTTGTAGTTCCAGCTCAGCAAGACGTAATACAGCACTGTACACCCGCCCTTGCAGCGCTTTGACCCAGAGTTCACCTCCAGCCCTCAATGTATCCAGCTGCCAACCCGGAATAGCTCTCGCAGGTATCCAGCGCGCTAGATTGGTACTGGGGGTTTTCAGGTATAACGCTAAATTACTTTGCCGCCAGTCTTGTTTAAGCAGCTGACCTTGTGCGCTCAGCTCGAGAGTTTCACCATCCGGCAAAACCGTGCGCAGATCTAAGCGATGCTCTAGACCGCTGCGGCTTAAGGTAAAACCTGCATAGGTTAAGGCCAACGGCTCTTGCTCATACCCTTGGATAACCACTCGACTGTTTAAAACGCTCAGTTGCCCCACTTGTTGCAGGCGCAGCAACAGGTCATTCAGGTGAAATGCAGCCTGCTCAAAGCCGTCCAACTGCAAGCCTTGTAACTCCCACTGCCCTGAGGACTTTTCATGCAGATGAATTTGCAAACCTTTCAACGTCAGCGCTTTTAACCGCAACTCCCTGTTGAGTAAGCTGGCGATAACATCAGGTTGAATCTGCAAGACATCAACTTGCAGTGCGTCTGCACCCTCACCTAAGGTGACATTGCGCGCCTCTAACAACGGTGAAAAACCGCGCCAACTGCCTTTTAATTGTTCAATTTGGATATTTTGCTGCAAGCGCTGCTGTAACTGCTGCTCAATCTCGTCACGGTACTCTGCTACCAGCGGCGTAAACTGCCGGCCAATACTCACATACAGTGCTAACAGCATCAGCAACACTGCCAGCAGCAAGAGTCCCCAACGTAATAACCCATTCAGTGTACGCAGAGCAACACTCATGCAGACTCCTTCAAGCGCTGAATCAATTAGAGTAAAACAACATCATACTGCTCTTGTGAGTACATGCTCTCGACTTGAAAGCGAATTGGATGACCAATAAATGATTCTAGATCAGCCACATTCGCGGACTCCTCATCCAATAAACGATCAACCACACTCTGACTGGCCAATACCATATAACCATCGGCTTGGAATGCGCGCTCTTCACGGATAATTTCGCGAAAAATCTCATAACAAATCGTTTCAGCAGTACGCACTTGCCCCCGTCCCTGACAGGTTGAGCAGGGTTCGCAAAGCACTTGAGCCAGACTTTCCCGCGTACGTTTACGGGTCATTTGCACTAAACCAAGCTCAGTAATACCAATAATGTTGGTTTTTGCATAATCACGCTCCAACTGGCGCTCTAAGGTGCGCAGCACTTGACGGCGGTGCTCTTCATCTTCCATATCAATGAAGTCAATAATGATAATGCCGCCGACATTGCGTAAGCGCAGTTGGCGAGCGATGGTCAATGCCGCTTCAAGGTTGGTTTTAAAAACCGTCTCCTCTAGATTTCGGTGACCAACAAAGGCCCCTGTATTGACATCAATGGTGGTCATGGCCTCGGTTGGATCAATCACCAAATGCCCACCGGACTTCAGCAATACCTTGCGCTCCAAAGCTTTTTGGATCTCATCCTCAATGCTATAGAGGTCAAAAATGGGTCGTTCGCCAGGGTAGTGCTCAATTCGATCAGAAATCTCCGGCATCAACTCAGCCACAAACTGCTGGGCTTTTTGCAGAGTTTCGCGGGAGTCAATGCGCACCTTTTCGGTATGATCGGCCGCTAAATCGCGCAAGGTGCGCAGCGGTAAAGACAGCTCTTCGTAGATAACTGAGGGCGCCCCACAAGTTTTCATCTGCTCCCGAACCTGCTCCCAGAGCCGATGCAAATAGCGGATATCCAGCATAATCGCAGCTGTATCGGCACCTTCAGTGGCAGTACGAATAATAAAGCCGCCTTGATCCTCAAGGCCTTCACTGGCTAAACATTCGCTCACCGCTTGTTTTAAACGCTCACGCTCAGCCTCATCTTCGATTTTAAGTGACACCCCAATATGACTGCTACTGGGCATATAGACTAAATAGCGTGATGGGATCGACAAATTGGTGGTCAAACGTGCGCCCTTGCTGACAATTGGGTCTTTAATCACCTGTACCACCAAAGCTTGGCCTTCATGCACCAAACCACTGATACCCGAACCAGTCACTCCTTCGCGCGCAGTAATATCTGCAACATGAATAAAGGCCGCACGGGAGAGGCCAATATCAACAAAAGCTGCCTGCATACCCGGCAGGACACGCACCACTTTACCTTTATAAATATTGCCGACGATGCCACGGCGCTGGGTGCGTTCAACATGCACCTCTTGTAAAACGCCATTTTCTACCACAGCAACGCGCGATTCCATTGGCGTTATATTGATTAAAATTTCTTCACTCATGGTGCTCTCAGTCTAGGGCATAGGTGTGCACGAGCTATTCAATGCAATGCAGCAAAGTACCGACTGTGCACAACACCAATCACCTTGCATAACAACACACTACAACTGAGAAGATTACATCGTTAGCGCCAATACAGCTAACATCTATGCCAACAACTGCCAGTTGCAGCTGAGCAATTCAGCTTGACTGGAGAGTCCGTGGTCCAAGCAGATGGTTCAGTTAAAACCGCGCAAGCGTTTTAAATTAATCAGGACAAGATACAGCCATGGCCATAATAAACAGCTGACCAACACTGGAACCGCATAGTAATTAATTTCCGGCCGCATGCCTGACAAGGTGCTCAACCATAAAAGCCCCAGCTGAGATAAACCATAAATAACCAGCAGCGCAAAGGATTGCTGCCATAAAGGAAAGAGCTTCAAGCGTTGCTGTAAGGTTAAAACCAGATACACCACCAACACCAAAGCCAGCGCATGCTGACCAAACAGCGCGCCATATAAGACATCCTGAGCCAGGCCCAAGCACCAAGCCGTCAGCAAACCCACCTGATGAGGATAATTCATCGCCCAAAAAGTCAGCACTAGGGCCAGCCATAAGGGTCGCCCGATCTCCATGGCTTCCGGCATTGGCGCAACGGATAACAACAGCGCCACAAGCAGCGTGCCCCACATTGCCACTGTCATTCTGCCCAATTTACTGCGCCTCCTCAGCGGTAGATTCCGTGGCTCGGCGCAACTGCTTAGCATCCTCTAGCGCACTCTGCACTTCTTCATCCAAGGCTTGCTGCGAGTTTTTACTGTCACTGAACACCAGCAGCAAATAACGACTGCGATTTAAATTGGCCGCGGGCAAGGCTTTAACTCGGGCAAAGGGTTGACCGGTATTGCGCTGTACTTCACTGACCACCGCCACTGGATAGCCCACGGGAAAGCGTTGCCCCATACCTGAGGTCACCAGCAAATCACCTTCACGAATATCCGTGGTATCAGTGACATATCGCAGCTCAATTGATTCAAGATTACCGGTGCCGCTGGCAATGGCGCGCACACCATTGCGGTTCACTTGCACCGGCACACTGTGATTACTATCAGTGATCAACAATACCCGCGAAGTGTACGGCATGACCTCAATCACCTGCCCCATCACGCCACGGGCGTCAAGCACCGGCTGGCCTAAAGTAACACCGCTGCTGCTGCCCTTATTGATCAGAACACGGTGGGTGTATGGGTTAGGATCAGTCCCAATTAACTCAGCCACTAAGACACGGTCATCAATCAAAGCCGATGAGTTGAGCAGCTCACGCAAGCGCACGTTCTGCTCGGTGAGCGTCGCCAGTTTCTGCAAACGCCGTTGCATCAGTAAGGTTTCTGCGCGCAACTGTTCATTTTCTGCCAGTAAATTGGTACGGCTACTAAACATTTGTGTACTGTCGGACCACGCCCGCACAGGTAGATCACCCAGCCAATACAGCGGCGTGAGCAGCATACCCAAATTACTGCGCACAGGTTTAAGCACCTCAAGACGTGCGTCCACCAGCATCAAGGCAATCGATAAACAGCTCAGAATTAAAAACCGTGTACTTAAAGCGGTATTCTTAGAAAATAATGGCTTAATAATGCATCCCCAACGGCTTAACTGCAGAACAGTATAAGGTTATCCGTAGTTAAGATGAACGATAAGCACACGCTGAAACGATTGAGCTATCCGGCAGTACTTACTCAATCGAGAATAGATCCATAGAGTTACGATCCATCATTTCCAATGCGCGCCCACCGCCCAGTGCAACACAGTTTTTCGGGTTTTCTGCAACAATTACCGGCAGGCCAGTTTCTTGTGACAGCAACTTATCCATATCCCGCAACAAAGCACCACCACCAGTTAACACCAAGCCGCGCTCAGCGATATCCGAAGCCAATTCTGGCGGTGATTGCTCCAAAGCACTTTTAACTGCTTGAACTATGGCCGCTAAAGACTCCTGCAAGGCTTCTAATACCTCATCGGAGTTCAAAGTAAAGCTACGCGGTACACCTTCAGCTAGGTTTCGGCCACGCACATCAAATTCTAATAACTCACCACCGGGGAAAGCGGCACCTATTTCTTGTTTAATCCGCTCTGCAGTGGACTCACCAATGAGGCTGCCATAATTACGGCGCACATAGGTAATAATGGCTTCATCAAAACGATCACCACCAACCCGTACCGACTCGGCATACACCACACCATTGAGTGAGATCAAAGCGATTTCAGTGGTACCACCACCAATATCCACCACCATTGAGCCGCGCGCTTCATCCACCGGTAAACCGGCGCCAATTGCCGCAGCCATTGGCTCTTCAATTAAGAACACTTCGCGCGCACCGGCACCAAGAGCTGACTCACGAATTGCCCGACGCTCAACTTGAGTGGATTTGCATGGCACACAAATCAACACCCGTGGGCTGGGCTGTAAAAAACTATTTTCATGTACTTTATTGATAAAGTACTGCAACATTTTTTCACACACACTGAAATCAGCAATCACGCCATCTTTCATCGGGCGAATTGCACAAATATTTCCTGGGGTCCGTCCAAGCATGCGCTTTGCATCCGTACCTACCGCAACCACACTTTTTTGATTGCCACGGGTACGAATCGCAACCATCGACGGCTCATCTAATACAATACCGCGATCGCGCACATAAATAAGGGTGTTGGCCGTTCCCAAGTCAATGGATAAGTCACTTGAAAACAAGCCGCGTAATTTCTTTAACATGGGATGGATAACCCTGGGCAAGGCGCAATTGAAACGCTGATTAAAAAATAATAGGAAACTCTAACAACCATCGACCTTTTGAGCAAGGTACGCATTGTGGTAGATTAACACTTTCTGAGCATCAATATGAATTTTACCAGCTTATAGATGCGACAATCATTTGATTGTTCCATTTTGACTGCTTAAATCACTGCCACATACGCTTTAATGTAGGAGAATCACCCATGGCACTTGAACGCTGCGACGTGGAAAAACTGGCTTATTTAGCTCGCTTAGGGCTTGATGACGCACAGTTAAACAGCAGCACCACATCCTTAAACACCGTCCTCGACATGATCAATATCATGCAATCGGTAAATACTGACGGCGTAACGCCTCTGGGCAATCCTCTTGAAGCCTCACAGCGTTTACGCGCCGACACCGTTACTGAGAGCAATCACCGTGATGACTACCAAGCCCTCGCTCCCGCTGTAGAAAACGGCTTATACCTGGTACCCAAGGTCATCGATTAAGGACTCATTTGTCATGCATCAACTTACTTTAGCCAATATTTCTAAGGCGCTGGCTGCTAAGCAGTTCTCCGCCCATGAGTTAACCACACATTTACTCTCCCGCATTGAACAACTTGACCCGCAGCTCAATAGCTTTATTAGCGTGACTGCAGACACTGCGTTACAGCAAGCTCAGGCCGCCGACCAGTTGCGCAGCGAAGGTAATAACTCAGCACTGCTGGGCGTGCCTTTAGCGCACAAAGACTTATTTTGTACTAAAGGCGTGCGCACCACCTGTGCCTCAAAGATGCTCGATAATTTTGTCGCGCCCTACGATGCTGCAGTGGTGGAAAAGCTTAACCAAGCAGGCTGTGTCAGCTTAGGCAAACTGAATATGGATGAGTTTGCTATGGGGTCTTCCGGCGAAAGCAGTTTCTACGGCCCTAGCAAAAACCCTTGGGATCTAGAACGCATCCCTGGTGGCTCATCCAGCGGTAGCGCAGTTGCCGTTGCTGCACGCTTAGTGCCTGCCGCCAGCGGCAGTGACAGCGGTGGCTCAATCCGTCAACCTGCTGCTTTTACTGGCTTAACTGGCATCAAGCCCACTTACGGTCGTATTTCACGCTGGGGCATGACCGCTTATGCCTCAAGTTTTGATCAAGCCGGCTTTTTAACCCACAACGCAGAAGATTGTGCCCTGCTGTTACAAGCCACTGCTGGCTTTGATCCGCGTGACTCCACCAGCGCAGAACAGGCAGTAGATGATTACAGCGCTGCTTTAGCCCAGCCGCTGCAAGGCCTGCGCATTGGCTTACCCAAAGAATACTTTGACAGCCGCCTTGATTCGCGCATTGGTGATGCAGTGAACACTGCCATTGAGCAACTCAAACAACTCGGTGCGACCTTTGTTGATATCAGCTTACCCAGCTTACCCCATGCGGTCGCAGCCTATTATGTGATTGCCTCTGCTGAAGCCTCAACCAACTTGGCCCGTTTTGATGGGGTACGCTTTGGCTACCGCTGTGCTGAGCCAAAAGATTTAGATGACTTGTATCTGCGCTCGCGCAATGAAGCGTTCGGTGAAGAAGTTAAGCGCCGTATTATGATGGGCACCTATGTGCTATCCACTGGCTATTACGACGCCTACTACTTAAAAGCGCAGAAAATTCGTCGCTTAATTAAAAATGACTTTGTCAGTGCCTTTAAAGACGTTGATCTTATTCTTGGCCCCACCACACCGAACCTGCCATGGCAGCTTGGCAGCAAGAGCAATGATCCCGTCGCGGCCTATTTAGAAGACATTTACACTGTTCCAGCCAACTTGGCTGGGATTCCGAGCCTATCTATGCCTGCTGGCATAATCGATGGTTTACCGGTCGGTGTACAACTGCAAGCACCTTATTTTCAAGAAGCACGCACGCTGCAGGTGGCACATCAATTTCAACAACATACTGATTGGCACGCTCGTACGCCAGCCGGATTCTGAGGACGATTACAATGCAATGGGAAACCGTGATCGGGCTGGAAATCCACGCACAGCTCGCAACTAACACTAAAATATTCTCTGGCAGTGACACCACTTTTGGTGCCGAGCCCAACACTCAAGCCAGCCTGATTGACTTGGCGATGCCGGGCACTTTGCCGGTACTCAACCAAGAAGCAGTGCGCATGGCTTGTATGTTTGGTTTAGCGGTTGATGCACACATCGCTGAACACAATATTTTTGCTCGCAAAAACTACTTCTACCCAGATCTACCAAAGGGCTATCAAACCAGCCAAATGGATGACCCCATTGTGGGCTTGGGCCATTTAGATATTGCTTTAGAAGATGGCAGCATTAAACGGGTTAACATCACCCGTGCGCACCTTGAAGAAGATGCTGGGAAAAGCCTGCACGAAGACTTTAGCGGCATGACCGGCATCGACTTAAACCGTGCGGGCACACCTCTTTTAGAAATCGTTTCGGAACCCGAGCTGAGCAACGCTAAAGAAGCCGTAGCCTACGCCCGCGCCATCCATACTCTGGTGCGCTACTTAAACATCTGTGACGGCAACATGGCCGAAGGCTCGTTCCGCTGCGACTGTAACGTTTCAGTGCGTCCGAAAGGACAAACGGAGCTGGGTACCCGTACCGAGATTAAAAACGTCAACTCGTTTCGCTTTATTGAACGCGCCATTAACCATGAGATTCAACGACAAATTGAATTGATTGAAGACGGTGGCACAGTAGATCAAGAAACACGCCTCTACGACCCCAATAAAGATGAAACGCGCTCCATGCGCAGTAAAGAAGAAGCCAACGATTACCGTTATTTCCCCTGCCCAGACTTATTGCCTGTGCATATTCCACGGGACATGCTGGAGCAACTGCGCACTAAGTTACCTGAGTTGCCCACGCAAAAACGCCAACGTTTTGAAAGCGAGTTTGAATTATCCAGCTACGACGCCAGTGTGCTCACAGCCAGCCGTGAAATGGCGGACTATTTTGAAGCAACGGAGAAAGTTTGCCAGGATGCCAAACTAGCGGCCAACTGGGTGATGGGTGAGTTATCCAGCTTATTAAACAAAGAAAATCTGGATATTAGCCAAGCACCGGTCAGCGCTAAACAGATGGGCGGTATGCTCTTGCGTATTAAAGACCAGACTATTTCTGGTAACATAGCCAAGCAAGTATTTGAAGCTATGGCCGCTGGCGAAGGCGATGCTGATACAATTATCGAGCAACGTGGCTTAAAACAAGTCACCGATAGCGCTGCCATTGAAGCTTTGCTTGACCAAGTCCTTGCCGCTAACGCTGAACAAGTCGAACAGTACCGTGCTAGCGATGAAAATAAACGTGGCAAAATGTTTGGTTTCTTTGTTGGACAAACCATGCGTGCCTCTAAAGGCAAGGCCAACCCGCAACAAGTGAACGAATTGCTTAAGAAGAAGCTTGATCAATAACGCTGAGGGACTTAAAGCTGGCGATAACTGCCAGCTTTAAGTTGCTCTCACTGACAACTGCTCAAGGAATGTATTCCACATGCGTATTTACTGGATAACAGCTGTTTTATTAATATTAACAGCCTGCTCCTCACCCTCTCATAGTAAGGTTTTAGAACATAGAAGCGGCCAAGCCTCTTGGTATGGGGCTTATCACCAAGGCAAACCCACCGCCAGTGGCGAACGATTTAATCAACATCAGCTCACTGCCGCCCACCGCACTCTGCCCTTTGGCACTCGCGTAAAAGTTACCAACACCCTGAGTAACAAAAGTGTCACCGTGCGCATCAATGACCGCGGCCCTTATGCTAAAGGACGGGTGATTGACTTATCACGTGCCGCCGCACAAGAAATCAATATGGTTAACCGAGGCGTGGCCCCTGTACGCTTACAAGTTCTGCGTTAAAACGATCATTAAAAAATTGTTCATGAGCTCAGTGCAACCTGCTAATCTACGCGCTTTTGCACAGCACAGAGTCGGAGTCACTGCATGTCAGTTTTAATGTTTGTTTACCTGATTGGCGGCTTTACCTTGCTGGTTCTAGGGGCAGAAGTTTTGGTCCGCGGCGCTGCACGCTTAGCCGCACGTTTTGGTATTTCACCCTTGATCATTGGCTTAACTGTGGTCGCCTTTGGTACCAGCGCACCGGAGATGGCGGTGAGTACGCAATCTGCTTTTCTAGGTCAGGGCGATATCGCCATCGGTAACGTGATTGGCAGTAATATATTTAACGTACTGGTGGTTCTCGGACTTTCTGCGGTAATTACTCCCCTCTTAGTCTCACGTCAACTGGTGCGTTTCGATGTACCTATTATGATTGCTGCAGGCTTTTTAGCCTGGTTCCTGGCTATGGATGGCAGCTACAGTCGGCTTGATGGCTTGATCTTATTTACCTGTATTATTGTCTATACCAGCTACTTAATTTTTAGCAGCTTAAAAACTTGGAAACTGGGGCAAAACACAGAAACTGAGGCTGAATACAGCGCACAAATCAACCCCCATCGCTACGCTTCACTGATTAACCTCGGCTATATCCTCGCAGGATTCCTCTTGCTGGTGGTCGGTTCCAACCTTCTGGTCAGCGGTGCTGTCAGTCTGGCTGAGGCGCTTGGTCTATCAGAACTGGTTATTGGTTTAACCATTATTGCCGTCGGCACCTCGCTGCCGGAACTGGCCACTTCCCTAATAGCTGCTTGGAAAGGTGAGCGCGATATTGCTGTGGGTAATGTTGTCGGCAGCAATCTATTTAACCTACTCGCTGTGCTCGGCTTAGCCGGTTTAGTCTCTCCAGAAAAAATCTCGGTGGCCAGCAGCGCCATTGAATTTGATTTCCCTGTGATGCTGGCAGTGATGGTGGCCTGTTTGCCGATATTTTTTGCCGGCTACCGCATCAGCCGCTGGGAAGGCGCACTGTTTTTAGGCTATTACTTTGCCTACACTGCGTACTTGATTATGCAAAGTAACGGTGAAGCATTTGCCAATACCTTTGCCCATGCCATGATTGGCTATGTGGTGCCGTTAACAGCGATTACCTTATTTGTTATTGCGGCGCGCGCTTGGCGAACCCAGCGCGGCTTACCTATTGATAGATAAACTTATATCAAGCTGCGTTAAGTCTGCAGCATGCGTACTTCAGCGCCCCATAACATGAGAACACTATGGCCAAACGTAGATTAAATCGCCGCCAAGGCTGGCGCGTTAATAAAATTCAAGAAGAACGCTTAGCACGAGCTGCCAAGCGTGAAGAACGCACTTTAGAAGAGCTTGAAGGTGGCGATTTAGGCGCAGAACAACATGGTCTGGTCATTTCACACTTTGGCGTACAAGTTGAAGTGGAGACCGAAGACCCAGAATTCGCAGGACAAACCTACCGCTGCTACCTGCGCGCCAATCTACCAGCATTAGTCACCGGTGACCGCGTGGTATGGCGTCCCGGCAACCAAGGTTTGGGGATTATCGTGGCGCAACTGCCGCGCCACAGCGAGTTGCGTCGCCCTGATTCACGCGGCACGTTAAAGCCGGTGGCGGCCAACGTTGATCTGATTGTAATTGTCTTTGCGCCACTTCCCGAACCCCATGCCAATTTAATTGACCGTTATATTATTGCTGCGGAGCATGCTGGGATTAAACCACTGTTACTGTTAAATAAGTCTGACTTGCTTGATCCCAGCAACAGTTCACGAGTACATAACTTACTCAATACGTACCATTCTCTCGGCTATCCACTACTGGAAGTGTCGGCTTACTCTGGCACTGGCTTAGAACAACTGCAAACTCAGCTGAACAATCAAACCAGTGTGTTTGTCGGTCAGTCTGGGGTAGGTAAGTCATCCTTGGTCAACCGCTTACTGCCGGATACCGACACCCGTGTAGGCCCCCTCTCTGAGCTCACTGGAAAAGGCACACACACTACGACCACTGCACGCTTATTTCATTTTCCTGCCGGTGGTCAATTAATTGACTCTCCAGGTATTCGTGAGTTTGGCCTGGGTCATGTCAGCGTGGCGGATGTTGAAGCGGGCTTTTTTGAGTTTCAAGAACACCTTGGCCATTGCCGCTTTCGCGACTGCAGTCATGAGCATGAACCCGGTTGCGCACTATTGGCGGCGGTGGCCGCTGGGAAAATCAGCCCGCAGCGTTTAGCCAGTTTTAAACATATTATTAGCGGCATAGCAGCTGAACAGTACTGATGCTGGGTGTTGCTACCGAGCATAGCGGCTGCTGAGCAGACGACTTTATCTAGGTTATTTGCGCTGTGCTTAGTGCTAACTGAGCAGTAACCCTCGACTGGATTATTGCTTATGGAGCCAACTTGATTTGGCCAAGCATTGCCGCATGCAGCAGACCCCGTGCAATTGTGCGCATTACTGACTAATATATGCGCCCAATATTGCAGTTTGCATTCATTCTTCCTTGATTCACTTCACTGCGATAAGAAAAGCTTAAGGGCCAATATATGACTTTCAAACAGCGTTTATTTATTTTTATGCAATATATATTGCCGCACCATTGTTTATCACGGCTGCTTGGCGCCTTGGCAGAATGTGAAAAGCCTTGGTTCAAAAACCGCTTAATTACTTGGTTTATTAAGCGTTATCAGGTGGATATGAGCGAGGCACAGCTTGCCGAGCCCAGCGCCTACCGCCACTTTAATGAGTTCTTTACCCGCCCCCTTAAGGATGGCGCGCGCCCGATTGATAACAGCGAAAACTCCGTTGTCTGCCCTGCTGATGGCGCCATTAGTCAGCTCGGCAGTATTGAACACGGGCGCATTTTTCAAGCCAAAGGCCATAGCTTTAGCCTGCAGGAACTGCTTGGTGGTGATGTTGCCCGTGCCGCACCCTTTATGGGCGGCAGTTTCGCCACAGTGTATTTATCCCCCAAAGACTACCACCGCGTGCATATGCCACTGACCGGAATTTTACGGGAAATGGTCTATATTCCTGGTCGTTTATTCTCAGTCAATCAAACCACTGCAGAAAATGTGCCTGAACTCTTTGCCCGCAATGAGCGTGTTGCCTGCCTGTTCGATACTGAACACGGCCCAATGGCAGTGGTATTGGTTGGTGCAATGGTGGTGGCCAGTATTGAAACCGTCTGGGCTGGGCTGATCACACCGCCCTTGCGCACTTTACGCAGCTATGATTACAGCCAAGCCGCACGCCAACCAATCACTTTAGAAAAAGGTGCCGAGCTCGGTCGCTTTAAGCTGGGCTCTACTGCGATTGTTTTATTTGGTCCGGATCATGTGACTTGGAACACTGAACTGCAGGCAAACAGCGCGGTTCAAGTCGGACAAAATATGGCGCTAGAAGCCGCCCCCGTAGATCCTGTGGTAGTGGATTTCACCACAGCATCTGAGTGACACAGCATCTAAGTGAGCCTTGCTGGGCAGCGTTTAACGCGACAACCAAGCTAAACGTTGCTCTGCACTGATGCCCTATTGCTCAAGCATTGACGCACGGCAAGCTGAGGGGCAAACCTCATTTGTCATAACAATTCGCCTGTTGCTTTATCCATAGACTTGGAGCGGGTATCATAAGGCACTAAATTAATTCTCTTTTAAACTTGCGCGCAGGCTGGATAGTCCATGTCGATGGTTCGTATTGGTTCCTACACATTAGCTAACAACCTGATTCTCGCGCCAATGGCGGGCGTCACTGACCGTCCACAACGGCAATTATGTGCGCGCTTTGGTGCCGGTCTGACGGTTTCCGAGATGTTGACCAGCGATACCCGCTTATGGAGCAGCCGTAAATCCAGCCTACGTTTATTAACCGGCAACGATCCCGAGCCGCGCTGTATGCAAATTGCCGGCGCAGAGCCAGAAATGCTGGCTCATGCAGCACAACAATGTGTGGCCTTAGGCGCGCAGATTATTGACATTAATATGGGTTGCCCAGCCAAAAAAGTGTGCAAAAAAGCGGCCGGCTCAGCGTTGCTCAAAGATGAGCAACTGGTGGCTGAAATTTTACAGGCAGTACGCGCCGCAGTGGATGTACCTGTGACCTTAAAAATACGCACTGGTTGGGATCATGCCAACAAAAACGGGGTAAACATCGCTAAGATTGCTGAGCAAGAAGGCATCGACGCCCTTGCGGTACATGGCCGCACCCGTGATGATCGCTTCAATGGCGAGGCTGAATACGATACTATTGCTCTAATTAAAAGCGCAATTTCCATTCCCGTGTTTGCTAACGGTGATATTGATGGTCCAATTAAGGCCAAATACGTACTGGATTACACTGGTGCCGATGGTTTGTTGATTGGTCGCGCGGCACAAGGACGGCCTTGGATTTTTCAAGAAATCAATCATTTCCTGAGCACCGGTAAGCAACTGCCTGCAATCAGTTTGCATGCACTGGAATCGGTTTTACTTGAACATATTGACCTTCTCCACGCCTTCTATGGCCAACCCATGGGTGTGCGCATTGCGAGAAAACATACCCGCTGGTACTTAGCAGCACTACCAGGGGCACAACAATTTCGTCCAACGTTTAATCAGCTTGATTGCGCAGAAGAGCAAAAAGATCAGATTCAGATTTTTTTCAACACCCTGCGCGCCTTAGGCTTAACAGACGCTGCATGACCCTAATGATAAGACGTTCAGCTATGAGATATCTGCCGTGACAAAAACCACTATGCCGCCCGCCAATATAAGAGCCACTGAACATCTGACCTTGCGTGAATGTGTCGAGAAGACGCTGCAAGAATACTTCGCCCATTTAGATGGTGCGCATGTCAATGATGTCTATAACTTAGTACTGAGTGAAGTAGAAGCACCTTTGTTTGCCTCTGTTATGGAACATGTGCAAGGCAATCAAACCCGCGCCTCAGAAATGCTCGGTTTAAACCGCGGTACATTGCGTAAAAAACTTAAGCGCTACAACCTTCTTTAAAATATAACACTGCAGCAAAGCTTTGCAGTTTGCTCTTTTTAGCTAGGAACCCCAATGACTGACCACACCTCCAAAACACCTGTTCGTCGCGCACTGATCAGTGTCTCTGATAAAACTGGTATTGTTGAATTTGCCCAAGCGCTCACTGCCTTAGGCGTAGAAATTCTCTCCACCGGCGGCACCTTTAAACTCCTCAAAGACAACGCTGTCCCTGCGATTGAAGTTGCCGACTACACAGGCTTTGCAGAAATGATGGATGGTCGGGTCAAAACCCTGCACCCAAAAATTCACGGTGGTATTTTAGGCCGTCGCGATATCGACGCAGCAGTGATGGATGAGCACGGCATTAAGCCTATTGATCTGGTGGCAGTTAACCTCTACCCCTTTGCCGCCACAGTGGCTAAGCCTGATTGCAGCCTGCCAGATGCCATTGAAAATATCGATATTGGCGGCCCCACCATGGTGCGCAGCGCCGCTAAGAACCATAAAGATGTGGCCATTGTGGTCAACACTGCGGATTACGCAGAAATTATTCAGAGCTTACAACAAGGCGGCCTCAGCTATGCGCAACGCTTTAATCTGGCCCTCAAAGCCTTTGAGCACACCGCCGCTTACGACGGCATGATTGCGAACTACTTGGGCAGCATTGATCAGTCCGCAGCGACGCTGAGCACAGAGCAGCGCGCAGACTTCCCTAACACTTTTAATACCCAGTTTATTAAAGCGCAAGACATGCGTTACGGTGAGAACCCGCACCAAAAAGCGGCCTTCTACACCGAAGCCAATCCAGCCGAAGCCAGCATCGCCAGTGCCGTGCAACTGCAAGGTAAGGAGTTGTCGTTTAACAACGTTGCCGATACCGATGCCGCCCTTGAGTGCGTTAAAGGCTTTGTTAAGCCTGCCTGCGTGATCGTTAAGCACGCTAATCCTTGCGGTGTTGCTGTTGCTACAGACGCCGAAGGCGGTATTCGTAAAGCCTATGACTTGGCCTACGCCACTGATAGTGAATCAGCCTTTGGCGGCATCATTGCGTTTAACCGCGAGCTCGATGGCGACACCGCCCAAGCCATTGTTGAGCGTCAGTTTGTTGAAGTGATTATTGCCCCTAGCATCAGCCAAGCCGCCCGTGATGTGGTGGCCAGCAAAGCTAACGTGCGTCTCTTAGAGTGCGGCCAATGGCCAGCGCAGCGCAGCCCGAGCTGGGATTACAAGCGCGTCAACGGTGGCCTCTTGGTACAGAGCCGCGACATTGAGATGATCAGCGCCGCTGATCTAAAAGTCGTCACGCGCCGTGCCCCCACTGAGCAAGAAATTCACGACCTGATCTTTGCTTGGAAAGTAGCCAAGTTTGTAAAATCCAATGCCATTGTCTATGCGAAAAACCGTCAAACCGTGGGTGTAGGCGCCGGCCAAATGAGCCGCGTTAACTCTGCCCGTATTGCCGCGATTAAAGCTGAGCAGGCCGGTTTAGAAGTGGCCGGTGCAGTAATGGCCTCAGATGCCTTCTTCCCCTTCCGTGACGGCTTAGATAACGCCGCTAAAGTGGGGATTCGTGCAGTAATCCAGCCCGGCGGCTCCATGCGTGACGAAGAAGTGATCGCCGCAGCAGATGAAGCTGACATTGCCATGGTATTCACCGGCATGCGTCACTTCCGCCACTAATTTGCTCTTTTGAGGACCGTTTTCTATGAATATTTTAATTATCGGTAATGGCGGACGCGAACATGCTTTAGCATGGAAAGTCGCGCAAGACCCACGTGTTGAAAAGGTTTTTATCGCGCCAGGCAACGCCGGTAGCGCCACTGAAGCCAAATGCGAAAACGTCGCCATTGATGTTTTGGCCATTGACCAGCTGGCTGATTTTGCTGAGCAAAATAATGTTGCCCTGACCATTGTTGGCCCTGAAGCACCATTGGTGGCGGGTGTAGTGGATACATTCCGCAAACGCAATCTGGATATTTATGGCCCCACTGCTGCTGCAGCGCAGCTGGAAGGCTCGAAAGCCTTCACCAAAGACTTCTTTGCTCGCCATAATATTCCCACCAGCAACTACGCTAACTTTACAGAAGTGGAGCCCGCGCTGGCCTATATCCGTGAGCAAGGCGCACCCATTGTGGTTAAAGCCGACGGTTTGGCTGCTGGTAAAGGGGTGATCGTCGCCATGACGTTAGCAGAAGCAGAAGCAGCAGTGATTGACATGCTGTCTGACAATGCTTTCGGCGATGCCGGTTCGCGCGTGGTGATTGAAGAGTTTTTAGACGGTGAAGAAGCCAGCTTTATTGTCATGGTCGATGGCGAAAACGTCTTACCCATGGCTACTAGTCAAGACCACAAGCGGGTGGGTGACGGTGATACCGGTCCGAACACCGGTGGTATGGGTGCTTATTCCCCTGCGCCAGTGGTGACTGATGCAGTACACCAACGCGTGCTCGATGAAATCATCTATCCAACCGTGCGCGGTATGGCCGCCGAAGGCAATGTCTATACTGGCTTCTTGTATGCCGGCTTGATGATCGATAAACACGGCGCACCGAAAATCATTGAGTACAACTGCCGCTTTGGCGATCCAGAAGCGCAACCGATTTTATTGCGTTTAGAGTCCAGCTTAGTGCTGCTGATTGAAGCCGCTTTAGCCAAAGCGTTAGATAAAGTTGAAGCGCAGTGGGATCCACGCCCAAGCCTTGGTGTCGTCCTGGCATCTGGCGGCTACCCTGCCGATGATTATAGCGCAGGCCATGAGATCCAAGGCTTAGACGCAGCTGCACAGTTGGACGGCAAAATATTCCATGCCGGCAGCACGCTAAAAGACGGCAAAGTCATTAACACCGGTGGCCGCGTACTTTGCGCCACTGCGCTGGGCGATAGCGTTGCTGAAGCGCAAGCCAACGCCTATAAACTGGCTGAAAAAATCAGCTGGGATGGTTGTTTTTACCGTAAAGATATTGGCTACCGCGCCATTGAGCGCGAGCAAAAGTAACCAGAAAAACTAACAAGCGCCTCGCCATGAGGCGCTTGTTTAACCCTCAGTTAAGCAAGCATCAAACACCCCCAGCAAGCGTACCGCTCAATCCCACTCATCCCCACAACAATCCGCACACTTATCGGCGCGCCTGCCCCTGATGCTGTAAGTAAGCAACCGCCAAACCACTGCAGCTGATAATCAGCACACCGAGAATAGCGAGTGCATCTGGCAACTGGGCGAAGGCAAAATAACCCACTATGCCGGCAAAAATAATTTGCCCGTAGGTAAAGGGTGCTAAGGTTGCCGCGCTAGAATACTTCAATCCCATAGTGAGCAACATATGCGCGGTCATAGCTAACAGCCCCAGCAATAGCATCAGCATTAGATCAAAGCTGGCCACCTCTAAGCTGTATTCACCGGGTAATAAAAGAGTTAATACTAAAGTACCAAATAGACCGGAGAGAAAATTGCTGGTCACCGCATGGTCTGTGCTGGCTAAGCGTCGTGTCAACAACTGGTAAATCGCAAAACAAATGGAGCCGCCAACAGGTAATAAAATAGCCGGAGTAAACAACTCTCCACCCGGCCGCACAATAAGTAGCACACCTAGAAAGCCAATACTTACAGCCAACCATTGCCCCTTACTGACTTGTTCATGCAGCACCAATGCCGACAGCACGGTCACAATCAGCGGCGCTAAAAATATCACTGCAGTGGCTTCAGCCAAAGGAATATAACGCAGACCGGCAATAAATAAGAGGCTAATGCTCAACAAGCTGATGGCGCGCAACAGTTGCAACCAAGGCCGCCGTGTTCGCAAGATAGTCCAGCGCATTTTGGGGAAAAACAACAGGATCATCGCCACTGTTTGCACAAAATAACGCAACCAAATCACCATAATTAATGGGTAAATTTGCGTTAAGTATTTTGAGATCCCATCGTGCGAGGCCAATAACAACCCCGCACAAAGCACTAATAAAATACCGTAAAGCGGCTTTGACGTTGTACTCATAAATCCTTCATAAATTAGTTAGCCAGCTAACTATATCGAAATAAGAGCGCTTATGCACGAGCTGCTTGCGGCCTCATCTGCATACCAATAGATATCAGCGGCCTGAGTTATACACCCTAAAGTCCAATTTAGCTTAATGCTTTAACCTAAAACGCCGTGCCCGCCCGTAGAGCTTCTTTTTCCGCCACAGACGGTGGTGTACGGCTGGCTAAATAATGGCGACTAAAACGCGCAAACCATTTCTCTAACGCTAAAGCAGCCATGCTGTCATCCGCCAGCTGCAAACATAACGCCGCGACCTCTGCGGTGCATAGATGTTCTTCACGGGTAGAGCGGCGCAAACGATAACGGGAGATATCATCCGGCTGCAAGCTCAACACCGGTAAATCAGCCAAATAAGGCGATTTACGAAACATTTTCCGCGCTTCTGTCCAAGTACCATCCAGCACCACAAACAAAGGTCGCTTGCCTGCGATTTTAAGCTCGCTGTGCGGCACTGTATGCACCACCCGCTCGCTGGGCACATACTCTTCAGGGAAGACCAGATAAGGCTGCCATTGCGGATCAGCCAACAGATCTAGAATCCTTTGCTCCACGTCCGTGCGCGACCAACTAAAAGCAAAGGTATCTGGCACCACATCAGCAATTAACCAGCCAGTATTAGTCGGCTTCAGCGGCTCGGTATCATGCATCAGTAAGCACACCGCACTGTCTGCAGTCACCTTCGGCTGCCAAGCACACATACAATAATCAATGCTGACCCGGCAGCGCTGGCAACGCACTAACAGTGCGCCACGGGCCAGAAAGGGTCTTTTACTGCGCGCCATACGTTGCTCACGCAAACGCGATACTGCATGTGGCATCGATCTACACTCAAAATTATAAAACGCGCAGTTTAACACAGTTACTGCATCAGCTATTACTTAGCCGGCGGCAGAATCCGGCATTTATTGGCTCAGTAAGCTAGACTGGCAGGCCGAGACAAGCAAGCAGTTGGCTTAACTCGACGACCATGCAGAGGCCAGCACACTGAGTTAAACAGCGTGCGCCAGTAAAGCGCCAGCAACAAAAACGCAGCCCTAAGGCTGCGTTTTTGTGTAACCGAGCAAACTGACTTTATTTAAAGACGATCTCACCTTCTTCAACTAAAGCTTGAATGGTGGTACCTGGCTCAAACTCCCCAGCCAGAATTTGCTGTGCCAGCGGGTTCTCAATCCAGCGTTGAATGGCACGCTTGAGTGGACGTGCACCGTAAATTGGGTCATACCCTTCAGCGACCAGTTTCTCTAAGGCCTCTGGAGTTAACTCAAAGCGTAACTCACGCTCAACTAAACGTTCGCGTAAGCGGCCTAACTGAATCTCGGCAATACCAGCAATCTGCTCAGTGCCCAGGGGTTCAAAGATCACCAACTCATCAATCCGGTTGATAAACTCGGGGCGGAAGTGTGCGCCTACCGCATCCATCACCGCTGCACGCTGAGCCTCACGGTCACCCATCATTTCTTGGATCTGCACTGAACCCAAGTTGGAAGTCATCACTACCACAGTATTGCGAAAGTCCACCGTACGGCCATGGCTGTCGGTTAAACGACCATCATCCAGTACTTGCAGCAAGACGTTAAACACATCCGGGTGTGCTTTTTCCACCTCATCCATTAATACTACAGAATAAGGCTTGCGACGTACTGCTTCAGTTAAGTAGCCACCTTCCTCGTAACCCACATAACCTGGGGGTGCACCAATTAAGCGGGCCACCGAGTGCTTCTCCATAAACTCGGACATATCAATCCGAATTAAAGCGTCTTCGGTATCAAACAAAAACTCAGCCAAAGCTTTACACAGCTCAGTTTTACCCACACCGGTTGGGCCTAAGAACAAGAACGAACCACTGGGACGATCGGGATCCGACAAACCGGCCCGTGAACGGCGCACCGCATTGGATACTGCAGTGACAGCTTCATTTTGCCCAATCACCCGCGTATGCAGCAGTTCTTCCATTTTCAGCAGCTTATCGCGCTCACCTTCCAGCATTTTCGATACCGGGATGCCCGTCCATTTGGACACCACATCAGCAATTTCTTCATCGGTAACCTTAGTGCGTAACAGCTGGTTTTCGACCTTACTTCCTTCCTCAACCTGAGCTAAGCTGCGCTCCAACTCTGGAATCACCCCGTACTGTAATTCCGCAGCACGGTTGAGATCACCTTTACGGCGCGCCAACTCGATTTCTTGTCGAGCTTGCTCAATTTTCTGTTGCAGCTGTGCTGAGCCCTGCACTTCCGATTTCTCCGACTTCCAGATTTCTTCTAGGTCGGCATATTCGCGTTCCAGCTCAGTGATTTCCTCGTTAAGCTTGTCTAGACGCTTAAGAGTCGCTGCATCTTCTTCTTTCTTCAGCGCTTCCCGTTCAATTTTCAGCTGAATTAAGCGGCGATCTAAGCGGTCCAGCGCCTCAGGCTTGGAGTCAATCTCCATGCGAATCATACTGGCCGCTTCATCAATCAAGTCGATGGCTTTATCGGGCAACTGACGATCAGTGATATAACGGTGTGAAAGCTTGGCCGCAGCAATAATCGCGCCATCAGTGATACTCACGCCGTGGTGCACTTCATAGCGCTCTTTTAAACCACGCAATATAGCAATGGTATCTTCTTCATTGGGTTCATCCACCTGCACTTTCTGGAAACGACGTTCCAGCGCAGCATCTTTCTCAATGTACTGGCGATACTCATCCAAGGTCGTCGCACCGACACAGTGCAACTCGCCTCGCGCCAATGCCGGTTTCAGCATATTACCGGCATCCATTGCCCCTTCGCCTTTACCAGCGCCAACCATGGTATGCAGCTCATCAATAAAGAGAATGATTTGGCCTTCTTGCTTAGCCACTTCATTGAGTAAGTCTTTGAGTCGCTCTTCAAACTCACCGCGGTATTTGGCACCAGCAATCAAAGCGCCCATATCTAAGGACAGCAAACGTTTACTTTTTAGACCATCGGGCACTTCACCATTAATAATGCGCTGGGCTAGACCTTCAGCAATGGCGGTTTTACCCACCCCAGGCTCACCAATTAATACTGGGTTGTTTTTGGTGCGGCGCTGTAATACTTGAATGGTGCGACGAATTTCTTCATCACGGCCAATCACCGGATCCAGCTTGCCTTCTTCGGCACGCTTGGTTAAATCAATGGTGTACTTATCCAAAGCCTGACGTGACTGCTCAGCATTAGGATCATCAACATTTTCCCCACCGCGCAAGTGAGTAATCGCATTTTCCAGTGATTGACGACTCACACCTTGGGCTAAAAGAATCTTGCCCAACACTGTGTTTTTATCCATAGCCGCCAACAACACTAACTCGCTGGAAATATACTGATCACCTTTTTGCTGAGATAAGCGGTCGGCCTGATTGAGCAAACGGGCTAAATCCTGCGACATCGCCATATCCCCGGTAGGGTTTTGTAGCTTGGCTAAATGCTCTAAACCTTGGCTCAATTCTTCACGCAGGCTTTTTACATCAAAACCCACTTGCATCAACAGCGGGCGAATCGCACCACCTTGTTGATCGATTAACGCCAACATTAAATGCAATGGTTCGACAGCAGTATGGTCCTGGCCAATGGCGAGTGACTGTGCATCAGACAGCGCCAGTTGCAGCTGGCTGGTAAAACGATCAATACGCATAATTCCTAATCCTCATAAGCAATACAGTGAGTCGGTTAATCAGCGCACTGCAACCTAGACTCACTCTCATACAACATATAATGAGGCCACTTCCCCAAGTTTCAAGCTCTTCTGCTGCAGTGGTTAAACAGAAAGTGTCTACAATTCTTCAGACTGAGCGCGGTAAGCCATCTAAAGCGGCCAGCTGCAGATTTTTTAAATTCTGCTTAAAACCCTGTGCTTAAAATGCGCTTCAACCTAAAAGCCATAACCAGCAAGAGCCCTATACATTAGTTGTATAACTCAGCAGGGTGCAGCAGAAATCTCGTCTAAATGCCTATAAAAGCACTTATAATCGCGTTTATTAAGAAAACATTAAGACTAACACCAAAGTACTGTCTTCCGCTTTGGTTGATTTAGCGGATAGTAACAGTCGAGTACTTCTCCACAACGAGAATAATCCAAATTCTAATTACAACAAACGGAGAACAGTTGCTATGACTGATTCTAAAGATTCGATAGATGCGATGTCTACAGAAGAGATAAATAGGGCCTATTGGTCATCTAACTTAAGACTTATTACGTTTTGCTTAGTCATATGGGCCACAGTGTCCTATGGCTTTGGCATGCTTTTACGTCCTTACTTGATGAGTTTTTCCATTGGCGGTGCCGACTTAGGGTTCTGGTTTGCTCAACAGGGCGCAATTTTAACCTTCGTATGTTTGATCTTTTTCTATGCTTGGAGAATGAACAAACTCGATAAAAAATACGGCCTGAAGGAGTAAGTAATGAGCCAATTTATTGTCAATATGATTTTTGTTGCCGGCTCCTTCGCAGTCTATACTTGGATTGCAATCTGGGCTCGGGCCAAATCCACTCGCGAGTTCTACATCGCCGGTGGTGAGGTGCATCCGGTCTTTAACGGCATGGCAACAGCCGCTGACTGGCTGTCAGCAGCATCCTTTATCTCGGTCGCCGGTCTAATTTCCGTCGGTTACGTTAACTCATCCTTTATTCTCGGCTGGACCGGTGGTTATGTACTCTTAGCCACGTTGCTGGCACCTTACCTGCGTCGCTTTGGTAAATACACGGTGCCCGATTTCGTTGGCTCGCGTTATGACAGTAAAACTGCCCGCCTTGTGGCTGTGGTGTGCTTGCTGATGATTTCGCTGACCTATGTAATTGGTCAAATGACCGGTGCTGGTGTTGCCTTTGCCCGCTTCTTGGAAGTGAGCAGTACCACTGGTCTGATCATTTCTGCAATTGTTGTGTTCTTCTACGCCGTTTTGGGCGGCATGAAAGGGGTGACTTACACCCAAGTTGCGCAGTACATCGTACTGATCCTGGCTTTCACCATTCCAGCGATCTATTTATCGCTACAAATGACCGGACACTTCTTACCGCAAGTTGGTTTTGTCAGTGAATTTGGTGATTCAGGCACCCCTTTACTGCACAAACTCAACGAAGTGGTGCGTGACCTTGGTTTCCAAGATTACACTGCTGACGTAGAAAACAAGTGGAATATGTTCCTCTTTACCCTAACCTTGATGGCGGGTACTGCAGGCTTACCCCACGTGATCATTCGTTTCTTTACCGTGCCTAAAATCTCCGATGCACGCTGGTCTGCTGGTTGGGCCTTAGTGTTTATCGCACTGTTCTACACCACTGCGCCACCACTGGCAGCTATGGCGCGTTTGAACTTGCTGGAGGCTATTTATCCAGGTGAGGGCGTCGAAGAAGCTATGGTCTATGACGAGCGTCCTGAGTGGTTTGAGAAGTGGGAAACCACAGGCTTGCTGACCTTTGTCGATAAAAACAACGATGGCCGTATCCAGTACTACAACGACAAAAATATCGAGTTTGATGAGCAGGTTGCAGCCGAACGTGGCTGGGTTGGTAATGAGCTGACCATTAACAACGATATCTTAGTATTGGCACTGCCTGAAATTGGTAATATGCCCAGTTGGATTATCGGTCTGATGGCGGCCGGTGGTATTGCTGCGGCACTGTCCACGGCATCGGGATTGCTCTTGGCGATTTCCTCCGCAGTGAGTCATGACTTGATTAAAAACACACTGTATCCAAATATCTCCGATAAGGCGGAAATGCTTGCGGCACGAATATCCATGGTGGGGGCTATTATTATTGCGACATGGCTGGGGATTAATCCCCCGGGGTTTGCCGCGCAAACGGTGGCTCTAGCGTTCGGGATGGCGGCATCGTCCATCTTCCCAACGCTGATGATGGGTATTTTCTTCAAGCGGATTAACGCTAAAGGCGCGGTAGCAGGTATGACGCTCGGTGCACTATTTACCGTTTGCTATATCTTTATGTACCTCGGCTGGTTCTTTATCCCAGGTACCAATAACTTCCCGAACACACCTGAGTTCTGGATCTTCGGTATCTCCCCGCTATCGGTCGGTTGTATCGGTGCGCTGATTAACTTCATCGTAGCGATCTCTGTATCCTATGCAACAGAAGAGCCTTCTGAAGAAATTCAGAGAATGGTAGAAGGCGTGCGCTATCCTTAATCAGCTATTGCACACATTAACTTGTAGTCACTGACTACCAACAGCAAAATGGGCTTCCAATGGGAGCCCATTTTTATTTAGAGTACTGTGTATGACTTGGCATTTATTTGCAGTTTTTATCATCGGTTTATGTTTGGGTGGGATCGCTTTCTTTCTTAGGAAAGCCAGTCGCAATAGGTTGCCCAAATGGATCATCCCTATTGCTGCAGGCATTGGCATGTTCGGCTATTTAGCCTATTACGATTACAACTGGTTTGCACATAAACGCAGTCAGCTTCCTGTTGGCTCTGTAGTGGTTGAACAAGGTCGGGCAACGAATTTTTTTAAACCTTGGCGCTATCTCATTCCACCTGTCTCATCCTTTGTGGTGTTAGACGGCCAGGTCCAAGAAACTCAACAACAGGGACAAACACTGGTTGAGTATATTCGCTACGAGTTTATCAATGACTCCACAGAACGCTTAATCACTCAGCCTTTCGTGCTCAACTGCAGCACAGCCGAACAAATTGCGCTCCAACCAGACGACAGTCGAGTAACCAGCCAAGTAGAACAGGTAGCCCGGGATAGTCTTTTATATCAACAGCTGTGCTTACCCTAGTTTAGCCAGCACTACCTTGGCTTTATAGCGCCAAACGCCCAGCGCGCAACTTAGCCGCGGCTAACCCGTGGGGCAATAAGGTTTGCTGATGATGAGCATGGCACAGCGCCACCGCCAATGCATCGGAGGCATCAATCTGTGGTTTCTTGGTCAGTTTCAATAGGTGCATAACCATCATTTGCACCTGTTCTTTCGCCGCCCGACCGCTGCCCGCCACCGCTGATTTAACTTGCGTGGCACTGTACTCAGATACAGCGAGCCCCGCTTGAGTGCCGGCCACAATGGCAACACCACGGGCTTGTCCCAGCTTCAAGGCTGAGTCCGCGTTGCGGGCCATAAACACCTGCTCAATCCCCATGGTGTCCGGCTGATAGGTCTCAATAATTTCACAGAGTCCAGCAAAGACAGCATTTAAGCGCTCGGCTAATTCGCCTTTACCAGTGCGTATACAGCCCGATGCGACATACTCGCAACCGCGCCCATTGTCACGAATGACCCCATAGCCGGTGATTCTAGAGCCTGGATCAATCCCTAAAATAAGCGCCATACAACATCCTTAATCATCGCTGTGTTTAGCACCCTAGCTCAGTAGCGCACTGACACAACCTCTGAAAATAAAAAACCTCTGTCACTTGAATTAAGCAAGCGAGCAGAGGTTGGTAGATCACGCAAGCGCTCTAACGCTTACAACTGCTCCATAATCTCTTCAGAAATCTCAGCATTGGAGTACACGTTTTGTACATCATCTAAGTCTTCTAAAATATCAATCAATTGCATCGCTTTTTGTGCAGTGTCTAAATCAAGCTCAGCGGTCATGGTGGGTAGCATAGTGACTTCGGCATCTTCCGAGGCGAAACCGGCTTCAATCAAGGCTTCATTGATCCGGATAAAATCAGCAAAAGTGGTGAGCACTTCAACTGAACCATCATCGTTGACTACAACATCCTCGACATCAAGCTCCAAAGCAACATCCATCAAGGCTTCTTCGTTAACCCCTGGGGCATAACAAATTTGGCCTTTGCGTTCAAATAGGTAAGCTACCGAACCATCAGTGCCCAGATTGCCACCATACTTATTAAACGCATGACGTACCTCTGCAGCTGTGCGGTTACGGTTATCGGTCATGGCTTCTACCAGCACGGCAACACCGCCCGGGGCATAACCTTCGTAGACCAACTCCTCTACGTTATCCCCGTCACCAGCGCCCACACCACGAGCAATCGCACGATCAATGGTATCGCGCGGCATATTGGCGCCAAGTGCTTTATCTACTGCTAAACGTAAACGCGGGTTATCAGCAGGCTCGCCACCGCCTGCTTTAGCGGCAACCGTCAGCTCACGAATTAACTTAGTAAAAATCTTACCGCGCTTCGCATCTTGACGCTCTTTACGGTGCTTAATATTCGACCATTTCGAATGCCCTGCCATAATAACTCCCGTTCCTCTGTTTGACTGTGGATAATCCTAGATCAGAACTGCACTGCTGGACGTTTAGCCCAACAGCTTAGCTTAGCTTGTAACCCTTTAATGTTATTCAGCTTTTGCTTGCTCGCGTAAGCGGATATGCAAGTCACGCAACGCTGACGCCTCGACCGCACCTGGGGCATGGGTCATCACACAAGCCGCACTTTGCGTTTTCGGGAAAGCGATGACTTCGCGAATGGATTGCGCGCCGGTCATTAGCATCACTAAACGGTCTAAACCAAAGGCCAAACCTCCGTGTGGTGGTGCTCCATATTTGAGTGCATCGAGCAAGAAACCAAACTTCTCTTGCTGTTCAGCTTCGTCAATACCCAAAATCTCAAACACCGCTTGCTGCATTTTACGATCGTGAATACGGATTGAACCACCACCAAGCTCTGTACCATTTAACACCATATCGTAAGCTCGTGACAACGCTGTGCTTGGATTGGCACGCAGTTCATCCGCTGTGCATTGTGGCGCGGTAAACGGGTGATGAATAGCCGTTAATGAACCATCATCAGCGTGTTCAAACATGGGGAAATCAACCACCCACAGCGGCGCCCACTCAGCAGTGAGCAAGTCTAAATCATGGCCTAAACGAATTCGCAGCGCGCCCAGAGCATCGCTAACCACTTGCGCTTTATCCGCACCAAAGAAAACGATATCACCATCCACCGCACCCACGCGATCAAGAATGGTATTGAGATTGTCTTCTGGAATAAACTTAACAATCGGTGACTGTAAACCTTCTGCACCTTTGGCCCGCTCATTGACCTTAATGTAAGCCAAACCACGCGCACCATAGTTACTCACATACTTGGTGTACTCATCAATTTTGCCCCGTGGCATGCTGCCTTGACCGGGAACGCGTAACGCTGCCACCCGACCTTTAGCATCATTGGCTGGACCGCTGAAGACTTTAAAGTCCACATCGGTCAGCTGATCAGCTACGTCAACTAACTCAAGCGGTATACGTAAGTCTGGCTTATCTGAACCGAAACGACGCATCGCTTCTGCGTAGGACATGTGTGGGAAGTCAGCAAACTCAACATCCAAGACTTCTTTGAATAACTGACGCACCATGGTTTCGGTGATGGACATAATGTCCGCTTCATCCATAAAACTGGTTTCAATATCAATCTGGGTAAATTCAGGCTGACGGTCGGCACGCAAGTCTTCATCGCGGA
>CAZEZR010000020.1:0-35629 GCA_964516465.1 uncultured Thiopseudomonas sp.
ACACCGCCCTTTCACGGCGGTAACAGGGGTTCGAGTCCCCTAGGGGACGCCATAGTTCAAGAAATATTTCTTGAAGCAAAAAGCCAGCTCAGTGAGCTGGCTTTTTTGTTTGTGGCTTTTGTCGCGCTTATCAAAGGGCGCTCTGGTTGCGTTTGCTTGTGCGGCTCCTGTCTTAATTGCAAGGCTGGTTAACCTCGTTAACCTAAGCGCACAGTGTCTATGCTGAAAGCACAGATTAAATTTTAAAACTCAACGGCCTATAACTAGAGGCCGTTGAGTGCTGGCTATTATTTCTTGAAAAACGCAAAGCTATCAGGACGTGCCGCTGCCCAGAAGCGTTGGAACACCTTGTGCTCGGGTAGCTGCTCTGGATTGAGCAAATCGCCGGGTTCTAAGTAGGGGTGCAGCACAGACAGTGAACGTACCAAGGTGGGTGAAACACGGCGTAGAATATGCTCAGGACCCAGTTGACTCGGGTGCTGTAAGCCTGCCGACTCGATGAGTTCGCGCAGCGTGGCAACGGTGCGCGCATGGAAGTGCTGTACGCGGGTGCCTTTATCCGCTACATCTAAACTTTGCCAGCGCTTGGGGTCTTGCGTCGCAATCCCAGTGGGGCAACGGTCAGTGTGACACACTTGTGATTGAATGCAGCCCAGAGCAAACATAAAGCCGCGGGCTGAGTTACACCAGTCTGCGCCCAAGGCTAAGGTGCGAGCGATATCAAAAGCAGTAATGATTTTTCCAGCCGCACCAATTTTTACTTTATCGCGTAAGTTAAGACCAACCAGGGTGTTATGCACTAGCATCAAGCCTTCGCGCATGGGTGTGCCAATGTGGTCGGCAAATTCAAGTGGTGCAGCGCCAGTACCGCCTTCCGCGCCGTCCACCACAATAAAATCCGGAGTAATACCAGTGCTGAGCATCGCTTTAGCAATGGCAAACCATTCCCAGGGGTGGCCAATGGCCAGTTTAAATCCAGTGGGTTTGCCGCCGGATAAATCCCGTAGTTGCGCGATAAACTGCAAGAGCTCTTCGGGGGTGGAAAAGGCTGAATGCGAAGAGGGGGAAATGCAATCTTGCCCTTGAGGTACACCGCGGGTGCGCGCAATTTCTGCGTTAACTTTAGCGCCAGGTAGCATGCCACCATGACCCGGCTTAGCACCCTGGGATAGCTTCAGCTCAATCATTTTTATTTGCTCAAGGCTGGCGCGCTCGGCAAATTTTTCAGGGCTAAAAGTGCCGTCATCATTACGTGCGCCAAAATAGCCTGAGCCCAACTCCCAGACCAAATCGCCACCGTATTCTCGGTGGTAGCTGGAAATCGAACCTTCGCCCGTATCATGATAAAACCCACCCAGATGTGCACCCTTGTTAAGTGCGCGAATCGCTGTGGGTGAAAGGGAGCCAAAACTCATTGCGGAAATATTAAAAATACTGGCCGAATAGGGTTGCTTACAGTCGGGACCGCCAATGCTGACGCGGAAATTACCATCAGCTATTTTGCTTGGGCAGATTGAGTGGTTAATCCATTCGTAACGTGTGCCATAGACGTTCTTTTCGGTACCAAAGGCGCGGGTTTCCAGTTCTAGTTTAGAGCGTTGATAAACCAAGGTGCGCTGATCATGGGAGAAGGGCACTTCATCGTCATCGGCTTCAACAATGTACTGGCGCAACATTGGCCGCAGCTCGCCAAAAATAAAGCGGATATGTGCCGCAACCGGATAATTACGTCTCAGAGTTGAATGTGCTTGCCGCAAATCCATCACACCAACAACAGTTAAGGCGAGAAATATCAGGCTCAGTAGTAACCACCATGGATTGATGAGGGCCAGTAACAAGGTGAGCAGGCTGCCTATAATTGCCGCGGCAAATACGGAATAACGTATAACAAACATAGAAGCTCCAAACGATGTGTGTTTATTATTTTAGAAAATTTACAGTGGTGCAGCATTGAGTGAATTACAGATGCTGGGTCGCAAAGGTGTCACATTGACTGACTGCGCCAGTTTTATAGCCTTGGCTAAACCAACGCTCACGTTGCTTTGAGGTACCATGGGTAAATGAATCAGGTACCACATAACCTTGGGCGTGCTTTTGTAAGCGGTCATCACCGATGGCGTTTGCTGCATTGAGGGCATCGGCTAAATCGCCCGGCTCTAACCATGCGTGACGCTGTTGTGCATGATGGGCCCAAACGCCAGCAAAACAGTCGGCCTGTAATTCCTGACGGACCAATAAACCATTGTGCCCGGTGACCCGCTGACCACGCTGACGGGCGGCATTAACCTGCGCGGTAACCCCCAATAAGGTTTGCACATGATGACCCACTTCATGGGCGATCACATAGGCTTGGGCAAACTCACCACTGGCGGCAAAGCGTTGTTCCATTTCTTTAAAGAAGGATAAGTCTAAGTACACCTGCTGATCAGCAGGGCAGTAAAAAGGGCCGACTGCCGAATCGGCAAAGCCGCAGGCGGAGCGCACGCTGCCATTGAATAAAATAAGGGTGGGATCCTGGTAGGTTTTACCCGCCTGTTTAAATAGTCCACGCCAAGTGTCTTCTGTGTCACCTAAAATAGCGCGAACAAATTCGCTTGCTGGATCATTGGTTAATGCGTCTGCTTGGCTGGCAGTATGACCGCCAAGATTAATGCCGCCTTGCTGTACTGCTTGACCGGTGATATTGCCAATAATTTGCAGGGGATCTTGGCCGCTTAAGAGGCCTACCACAACAATTACCGCAACTGCAGCTAAACTTAAGCCTTTACCGCCACGTCTAGAGCCTTTGCCGCGTTGGTCAACAACGTTGTCACTGCGGCGTGCTTTTTTCCAGCGCATAAATCCCCCTGCTATGGAGTGAGTTTAAACAGTGCTACTTATTAGAGGTGTACCAAGTGATGCTTGCCACTGCTCCATCGGCACTGACTTGCAGCCACAGGTCAGCATCGGCCTCACCGTCGGCCTCTTGCCAGCTGCCTGGTGTGCAGCGCACATTCACCTGTAAAAAAGCTGCTGCAGCTTGCGCGCATTGCAGATCATTGGCCCAAGGGGTGCTGGCACTTTCTAACAATAAACTGTGCCATTTGCCAACGGCGTGCTCAAACCAGAGCACCGGAATAGCGCTCCACTGACAGCGCGAGACACGGCCTTTTTCTTGCCAGTTGCAGGCTGCTTCGCCCAAGGCCGAGGATAACCACGCGCTGACTGCTGAGCGATCTGCGTCTTTGACATAAATTTCAATATCCGGTTGGCGCATTCTTTAGAGTTCCGTTTTTTCGAGCCAATCATAGCGAATAGCTACCGTGGTGGTCAGTGGCTGGCTAATCACTGCTGCGCGTTTTTCTGCGCTAGCACGCCAACCGTGTGGGGTCATGGCCAATAAATTACTCCGTGCTTGGGCGTCATCCAAGTTTAGGGTAAAACGCAAGGTTTCACTGTATACATGCTGCATGCGGTCAGGCATCTGCTGCAAGAATTTATTGTCCTCATAACTGTGCACATCATCGTAAAGCTGTTCACGCAACTCAAGTAGATGATCACTGCAAGGACCCATGCGCAAGACAGCACCACCCGGAGCGAGAACCCGCTGCGCTTCCGTCCAGTCAATGGGGCTGAAAATACTGGCAATGGCTTGGCAGCTCTCATTCGCTAAGGGTAAGCGCGCCATACTTGCTACCAACCAAGTGGTTTGTGCGTTACGTCTACAGGCCTGTTTTACTGCTTCGCGAGAAATATCTAAAGCATAGCCTTGGCTATCGGGTAAAGCTTGAGCAATGTGTGCGGTGTAATAGCCTTCGCCGCAACCAATATCCAGCCAGCGCTGAGGCTGGCGCTGTTGCATAAGAGCAGCAAAACGCTCAGCTAAAGGCGCGTAATAGCCCGCCGAGAGAAAGGCGCGGCGCGCTTGCACCATGGCCGGATTATCACCGGGCGTACGGCTTTTTTTATGTTGTACTGGCAGTAAGTTGAGATAGCCTTGGCGCGCCCGATCAAAGCTGTGTTGGTAGATGCAGCGTACAGTGTTTTCATGGGCAGTCAGGGCCGATTGGCAAATTGGGCAAATAAGCATGTTAATTCTTGCGCCCTAGATAAGAAGTGGATTGAAGGATAAATAACCAAGGTATGCCCTCTGCATTGTGCAGCGCAACTTTGAGCAATACCGCAAATAATTCATACAGTGTAGTGAAACAGCCTCTGCTTTGTAAGCATTGCTGGGATTACTGTTAGAATACAGCAGCGATTTTTTTGAGGTTGTCTGATGGATGATTTACGTTTTGGCGGAATCAGCCGCTTATACGGTGTCGATGGCTTACAACGCCTCGAGCAGGCGCATGTTGCGGTGGTCGGCATTGGTGGAGTTGGGTCTTGGGCCGCTGAAGCTTTGGTGCGTTCAGGCGTGGGTGAGATTTCTTTATTTGATTTGGATGATGTGTGCATTACCAATATCAATCGACAAGCCCATGCCTTGAGCAATACGGTTGGTCAAGCGAAGGTGGAGGTGATGGCGCAACGTTTACTGGCAATTAACCCCGCCTGCACCGTGCATGCAATTGCAGATTTTGTCAGTAAAGAGACCCTGGCCGAGTACATTACTCAGGAGCTGGATTATGTGGTCGATTGCATTGATGGCGTGCAAACCAAGGCGGCGCTGATTGCTTGGTGCAAACGGCGTAAAATTCAAATTATCACCACCGGCGGTGCCGGCGGGCAAATTGACCCAACCCAAATCGGTGTGGTTGATTTAAATAAAACCTATCATGATCCGCTCGCCTCGCGCGTGCGTACCTTGTTGCGCAGTGAGTATGGTTTTTCCCGTAGAGCCAGCAGCCATTATAGTGTGCCTTGCGTGTTTTCGACTGAGCACCCGCGTTATCCCAATCCAGACGGCAGTGTCTGCCACAGCAAAAGCTTTATTGGTGAAGGGGTAAAGCTTGATTGTGCCGGTGGTTTTGGTGCTGCGATGACCGTGACTGCCAGTTTTGGCTTAGTGGCTGCGGCGCGCACCATTGATAAATTGGTAGCCGGAGTGCGGCGTCCTGCGGAACGTCGTGCGGCTGCGCAACAATAAGCGTACTGTGTTACTCATCTTGGCTGTTGGCTGGGTGGAGTGTGGCAAAATTGAACTAACGCTGGATTTTGCCTTCTTAAGACGGTAGCCAGTGAATAGGTCGACTGTTAATATCATGACCTTTGTACCCCAGAAGAGCCGTAAGGCATAAGGCAAGGATACTATTTAATGAAGTTACGTCATTTAGCTGCTTCAGTAGCTGTGATCACTCTTGTATTGACAGGCTGTGATAATACAGCAGAGGTCAGCTCTGATTTAAAAACGCCAGCGCAAAAGGCCTCTTACGGTATTGGTTTGAGCATGGGTAAAAACCTCAGTCAAGACGGTATGGATGATCTTGACTCACAAGCGGTTGCTTTAGGAATTGAAGACGCATTGAGTAATACCGAGCAACGTTTGAGTGATGATGAGCTGATGGAAGCCTTTAGCTTTTTACAAGCGCGCGCCCAAGAGCGTATGTCGGCACTCAATGATGCAGCGGCAAAAGCCGGTACTGATTTTTTAGCAGAGAATGCTAAGCGTGACGGTGTGTTAACCACAGAGTCAGGCTTGCAGTATGAAGTGGTTAAAGAGGCAGAAGGTGCGCAGCCTAAAGTCAATGATACTGTCAGTGTACATTATCAAGGCACACTGATTGACGGTACAGTATTTGACAGCTCCATTGATCGCGGTGAGCCGGTCGAGTTTCCAGTGGGCGGAGTGATCCCAGGTTGGGTTGAAGGTTTACAGCTGATGCATGTCGGCGAAAAGTATAAATTCTATATCCCCAGTGAATTAGCCTACGGTGCTCAAAGCCCAACACCGGCAATTCCAGCCAATTCAACCTTGGTTTTTGAAGTTGAGCTGTTAGGTATTACCAGTCAGCCAGAGACCAGCGAACCTGCAGCGATGATTGAAGAGTAAAGCGTCTTTTGCTTGTGCAAACGCCCTACTAATTGTGGGGCGTTTTTGCTTGAGGGCTTTAGCAAGCGCAATGTTTTAGTCACGCTGTCTTCTAGAAAGCGAGGTAGGTTACTGCTCGAGTTTGGTCGATGCTGTATGGCATGTATTTTCTTATGCTGTGGCGTAATATTAAAACTGATTTCAGCTAGTGGAATAAAAGTATGAATGTACAAGTGATTAGTCGTGATGGTAAACCTGAGTATGCAGTAGTGCCTTGGGCTGAGTATCAACGGCTATTGCAAGCGGCAGGGCGCAATCAACCTGTTCCCGACTCAGGGCCAGCATTAGCCAGTTTGCGCGAATTAAAAGCCTTACGTGAACAAGCCGCTTTATCTCTTGAGGACGTTGCGCGTGAGGCTGGCATAAGCCCCCATTACTTAGAAATGATTGAAAGCGGTGAACGCGAAGTCAGTGATGTGTTGAAACGTACTTTAGCGCGAGCGTTAAATGTTACAGGCTGGCAAGATGAGTAAAGCCTTAGCGCTTACGACTGTGCAGCATCACGGTTTATTACAGTTGTTAGCGGCGGCACAGCAGCAGCGCAGCGTTATAACCTATCGCCAGGTGATTGAGCAGCTTGAGTTGCCTGCGCCCAGCGTGCGACGTTTAGCACGGGCTTTAGAACAATTGGCTGATGCCGACCATAAACAAGGTTGGCCATTACGCAGTGCGCTGGTAGTGAGTCAAGCAGGTCCAGCTCACCCGCAATTGGGTTTTATCCAATACGTGCAAAGCCTAGGGCGTTTTCACGGAGTGGTTGACCAAGCCGGTGTGGCCGCTTGGTTGGCTGCTGAGCTGGCACAGGTTTACCTATTTAGCTATCCAGAGGTGTAAGTATGTTATTTGCTAAGTTACGGACACAAACCGGTTACGCGCTTGCACGTAGGCTATTTAATCAACGCTGGGCTGTTGAAAATCCACGCATTTGGCAGTGGATGCAGGAGCGTTTTGCTCGCATGAGCAGTTACGATGATGTGGAAGCGCGCGCTTTTTATGGCCATATTTTATTGCACCGTGGGCAAGGTTTGGCGGCTAAAAATGAAGGTCTGCGTTTATTGCGCTTAGCCGGTGAGGCAGGTGATGCCAAGTCGGCTTATCAAGTGGGTGTGCACGCTTTAAAGGGTTCGCTGAACGAGCCTGCGGATGCGGTCGAAGCTGTCTACTGGATGGAGTTGGCCGGACGTGCAGGTCATCCATTAGCCTTGCGCCGTTTATTAGAGCTGTATGAACAAGGTGCACCGCAATTGCCAGCCAGTGCAGAGGATGCGCAGCGTATTAAAGAACAGCTGGCTGTGGTGCAAGGATTTATTTAGACGCGCAGTAGGTTTGCCCAGTGATCAGCTCTGCATACAATTATCCCGCCAGAATGAGCGGGATAATTGTATGGTGCCGTGGAGGGATGTTTTTATTGCTGGTTGACTACCGGCGACAGGGTTAACCAGTCTAATAAAATACGTCCAGTTTCAGCCAAGTAAGCATCTTCCTCTGGCTTAAGGTTGGCCTCTTTTTCAGCGGCCGCTGCAGCAGCGGCAATCTGATCGTCTTCATCATCTTTAATTAAAGTGTCGAGCAACTCCTCGCCTTTACTGACGCGACGTGCATTTTCAATGGCCAGTTGTTTCTGTTCTGTTTTTGCATAATGGGCCCGACGCTCTTCCTCATTGAGGCTGACTTTAGTATCGAGCATCAAGCGTTGGTTTAAGGCTAAGCGCTCACGACTAAATACAAAGTCAGGGTCGTCATTGGTGCGTGCATCGTGACGCTGTTTCAGATCAGTAATAAAGGGTTTGAACGGATCTTTGCCCCGTTTAACGGCGGGCTTAATGCTATCCCATGGCATGGCTTCCGGTAGCGCACTTTCACCAATTTCAGTGATGTCCATATCGGCAGGATAGCTGATATCAGGGATAACCCCTTTGTGCTGGGTACTCTTGCCAGAGACACGATAGAACTTAGCTAGAGTTAACTTAAGTTCACCATGGTTAAGTGGTTGAATGGTCTGCACCGTGCCTTTACCAAACGTTTGTCCGCCAATAATTAATGCGCGGTGATAGTCCTGCATAGCACCAGCGAAAATTTCTGAGGCAGAGGCGGACAAACGATTAACCAGCACTGTGAGTGGGCCATCATAAAAAACACCATCGTGCTCATCGGTTAACACGTCAATGCGGCCATCACTGTTACGCACCAAAACTGTGGGGCCTTGCTCAATAAACAAACCGGTCAACTCAGTGGCTTCTTGTAATGAGCCGCCACCGTTATTGCGCAGGTCAATGACAATGCCTTCCACTTGCTCTTCTTGCAGTTCAGAAATCAAACGTTTGACGTCACGGGTGGTGCTTTTGTAATCAGCTTTACCGGCACGGTAGGCTTTAAAGTCGAGGTAAAAGGCGGGAATCTCGATTACGCCTAGCTTCACGTTGCGACCGTCTTGCTCTAGGTTAAGGATCGACTTTTTTGCAGCTTGTTCTTCCAGCTTGACTGCTTCGCGGGTCAAGGTAATCACTTTACTGGTCATATCAGTGGGCGCATTGCTGGCTGGGATAATTTCCAAGCGCACTTGTGAACCCTTAGGACCACGAATCAGCTTAACCACCTCATCCAGACGCCAACCAATCACATCAACCAACTCTTTTTTACCTTGGCCAACGGCAATGATTTTGTCAGCCGGCGCAACCAGTTTGCTTTTCTCCGCAGGGCCTGCAGGGATTAGGCGGACAATTTTCACATGCTCATTGTCACCTTGCAGCATGGCGCCGATGCCTTCCAGCGACAGGCTCATATTGATATCAAAATTTTCTGCATTATCCGGTGATAGATAGGTGGTATGCGGATCGTAGGTTTGTGCAAAGGCATTAATATAGGATTGAAATACATCTTCACTGCGGGTTTGCAGTAAGCGTTTCTTTTGATTTTTATAACGTTTGACCAGCAACTCTTCAATTGCTTTAGGTTCTTTATTGGCAATTTTTAAGCGTAGAATTTGGTCTTTTAAACGTTTACGCCACAAGTCTTGCAACGCCTCCTCATCGGCGGCCCAGTCGGCTTTTTCACGATCTGTTTCAAAATACTCAGCTACAGTAAAGTCAATAGCATCAATACCACGGCCGAGCTTTTCTAAGGCGTAATCTAAATACTGATCTTGGCGCGTTAATTGGCGATTGTAGATGGCATAGCCAGGCTTAAGGTTACCGTTTTTAAGAAAGTCATCAAACTGCGTTTCCCAGCGATTAAATTCTTGAATATCCTGCGCAGTAAAGTACATCCGCGAAGGGTCAAGCATCTTTAAGTAGCCTGCATACATTTTACGTGAGCGGGCATCATCAAGTGGTGGCTTGCTGTAATGGTGGCGCTTAAGTAGTTCAACCACATTAAGACTGGCAATCATTTGATCGCGATCGGGTTGTAAATAGTCCCATTGTTGTGCTTTGCTGGCTGCATAGGTTGCAGGCAAAGCAACGAGACTGATTAGCAAGGCGAGGGTAGAGCGAGTTAAAATATGCTTCATGTTGATTCTTTGTCTGACTGAATTATGACGCATTATAGGCCACCTAAAGTGTGTACAGTTCCATTGTAGGCTGTATTCGGTGTGAAATAGATACAAATAATCTTATTAGTAACAATATGGAGGCACAATGAAAGCATTGCAAGGTAGTGAAGGTCGTCCAACATTCATTGAGTGCGAGACAACGGCCTGTGCGGCAGGTCAAGTTCGCATTCGTGTTGTTGCTGCAGGTCTTAACCGGGCAGATTTATTACAAGCAGCAGGTTTGTACCCGCCGCCACCAGGGGTGAGCGATATTCTTGGCCTCGAGTGTGCTGGTATTATTAGCGAGGTGGGCGAGGGCAGTTCATGGCAAGTGGGCGATCGAGTTTGCGCGCTGTTAGCCGGCGGTGGGATGGCGGAAGAAGTCTGTGTTGATGCGCGCCATGTTTTACCTCTCCCCGAGGGATTAAGCATGCTGGAAGCTGCTGCGGTGCCAGAAGTGTATGCCACAGCTTGGTTAAACGTGTTTCAGCTGGCGCAAGTACAGCCTGGGGAGAAAGTTTTACTGCACGCGGGAGCCAGTGGTGTTGGCTCGGCAGCGATTCAGTTGTGTAAGGCATTTAACAGTCCATGCTGGGTCAGCGTTGGCTCAGCTGAGCGTTTAGCTTATTGCGAGGATCTAGGTGCTGAAGGGGGTGTGGTACGGGGTGACAACCTTGAAGGGTTGCATGATTTTGCTCCCTTTGATGTGATTCTGGATCCGGTTGGTGCCAGTTATGCGGCGCAGAATTTGAAAATGCTCAGAATGGATGGCCGTTGGGTCAATATTGGTTTGATGGGCGGACGCCGGGCTGAGTTAGACTTGGCGCAATTGCTGAGTAAGCGTATTCAGTTAATTGGCTCCACTTTACGCAGTCGCAGTGACGCTTTTAAAGGCGAGCTGATGGCGCAGTTGGCGGACAAAGTTTGGCCGCTATTTGCTAAAGGTCAGTTGCAACCCCAGGCTGAGGAAGTGTTTTGCTGGACCGATGCTGAAGCGGCTTTTGCCCGTCTGGCAAGCAACCAAGTCAATGGTAAAGTGGTGTTGCAAATTTCTGCAGAAGAATAAGTGCTTGCATAGCCCTATAGCGCAGGGGTTGAGTAATCGACTGACTGGGCTATAGGGCTTTGTTGATCCTGTCCCGCAGAATCTATGGTGTAAAACAGTTGCTGTGGGCTCAGAGGGTTTACATCCGCGTTATTTATTTCTCTGCAGACACCCTCTAAGTGCGTGCTCTGAACGACGCTGATTGTTGCGGTTAAACAATCTGCCAGCAGAAAGTCACAATTGCCCTGCCAATGCAGGGCTTGGCTGTTATGCTCTTTCTTTTTAAAGTAGCCAGTGGCACAGCTTTGCAGCTTTGTAGCGTGCTTAAGCCGCTAGGCAAAATGTGCGGCAGACCCGCAATCCCGCAATGATGGTGTAAAGGGTGAAGCAATAATGATCAAAGTAACACACTTAAGCAAACGCTTTGTCCAGCAGATAGCGGTGGATGATTTATCCTTTACTGTTGAATCTGGGGAGGTGGTGGGTTTTTTAGGCCCTAACGGCGCTGGCAAATCCACCACCATGAAAATGCTCACAGGTTTTCTGCAGCCCTGTGAGGGCAGTGTCAGTATTTGTGGTTTTGATATTGCTAAACAAACCTTACAGGCGCAGCGCCAGATAGGTTACTTACCAGAGGGTGCACCTTGCTATGGTGATATGACGGTGGCTGATTTTCTGGTTTTTATTGGCCAGATTCGTGGCTACCGTGGCCAAGAACTTAGACAGCGAGTGACACGGGCGATTGCTTTAGTGGAATTGGAGTCCGTGGTTGAGCAAAGTATTGCGACTCTGTCTAAAGGCTTTAAACGCCGAGTGGGCTTAGCCCAAGCGGTGCTGCACGACCCAAAAGTATTGATTCTTGATGAACCCACTGATGGTCTCGACCCCAATCAAAAGCATCAAGTACGTAAGCTGATTAAAGAGCTGGCGGTGGACCGTATTGTGATTGTTTCTACACATATTTTAGAAGAAGTCAGTGCGCTGTGCACCCGAGCCATGGTGATTAGTCAAGGCCGATTATTGGTGGACGAAACGCCTTATGCTTTGCAAAGCCGCTCCCGTTATCATCAAGCAGTCACGTTGTTGTCTGAGCAGCCGCTGGATCGTCAGTTGTTGCAAGCGCTGCCAGGGGTGATTGGTATTGAAGACAACCCGCTGGATGGCAGTTTGACCCTTTTGGCTGAACCCGGTCAGGTGATTTTCCCAGCGATAAGCCAGTTGATCCATGCCCAAGGTTGGCAGGTGCGCGAACTGGAAGTGGAGCGCGGCCGTTTAGATGAAGTGTTCCGTCGTTTGACCCGTGGAGATGCCGCATGAGACAGCTGCCGATTATATTTAGACGAGAATTCGCCAGTTTTTTTGCTACGCCATTGGCCTATGTGTTTTTGTTGATTTTTCTGGTGTTAACCAGCGCTTTTACTTTTTATCTGGGTGGCTTCTATGAAAGTGGCCAAGCCAACTTAAATCCATTTTTTAACTTTCACCCGTGGCTGTATTTGTTTTTAGTACCCGCCTTGGCCATGCGCATGTGGGCGGAAGAGCGCCAAACTGGCACCATTGAACTGCTGATGACGCTACCCATAACTCGCTTTGAAAGTGTGCTGGGCAAATTTTTAGCCGCTTGGGTATTTGCCGGCATTGCTTTGCTGCTGACCTTTCCCATGGTGCTAACGGTGAACTATTTAGGCGATCCAGATAATGGCGCGATTTTAACCGGCTATATCGGCAGTTGGTTGCTGGCAGGCGCTTACCTGGCGGTGGGTTCATGCATGTCAGCATGGGCGAAAAGCCAAGTGATTGCTTTCATTTTAACGGTCAGTCTGTGTTTTGTCTTTGTTCTAAGCGGTTTCCCCTTGGTCTTGGATGTGTTTAATGCGTGGGCGCCGCAGTGGCTGTTAGATACGGTGGCATCTTTTAGTTTCTTAACGCGCTTTCAAGCAATCAGTAAAGGAGTGATTGATGTGCGTGATCTACTTTATTTTGTCAGCTTTATTGCGGCTTGGCTGATGGCTACTGCGGTAGTGATTGATTTAAAGAAGGCAGATTAAGCATGAAAAGAGTGATGTATTCCAGTGTGGGTTTGTTATTGATTGCCATCGCCTTTGTTGGCTTTAATGTGCTGTCCAATAATCTGTTTAAAAACACCCAGTTCGACTTTACCGAGCAAAAACTTTACACCTTATCCAGCGGTACTAAACAGTTGCTTAGCGAGCTTAAAGAACCGGTGAGCTTGCAGTATTTTTATTCCAATAAAGCCACCCGTGATGTGCCGATGTTGCGTAACTACGCGCAGCGGGTTGAAGAATTGCTCGATGCGTATGTGCGCATGGCCGATGGTAAACTCAGTCTAGAGGTGATTGATCCACAAGCCTTCTCCGCAGCTGAAGACTCTGCGGCTGCTTTAGGTTTACAAGCGGTGCCCTTGGAGCAAGACGGTGCGCAGCTTTATTTTGGTTTGGCCGCAGAAAATAGCCAAGGCGATCAGCAGGTGATTCCGTTTTTTGCTTTGGATCAAGAGGAACTGTTGGAGTATGAATTAAGCCGCTTAATTAGCAGCGTTGCTGAGCCGGAGCGTGCAGTAATAGGCTTGTTAACCAGTTTGCCGCTTAATGGTGGTTTTGATGTGCAGGCGGGGCAGCCGTTGCCGGCGTGGACTATTCTCGAAGAGCTACGCCAGCAATTTCGTCTTGAAAGCTTGGCTGAGGATATTGATCTTATCCCGGCAGAGATTGATACGCTGCTATTAGTGCATCCAAAAAACTTAAGCCAAGCCACACAGTACGCCATTGATCAGTTTGTGTTAGCGGGTGGTACGTTATTAGCCTTTGTCGATCCATACAGTGAAATTGATACCGGTGCGGCAACGCCCGGTGAATTAGTCACGGATAAAACTTCTGACTTACCTGAGTTATTTAAAGCGTGGGGTATACGCATGCTACCTGAGCAGGTGGTGGCTGATGGCTCCTATGCAATGTCGGTCGGTGTTGGTCCGCAGCAGCGTGCGGTGCATCATCCAGGCTGGCTGAATCTGCCTAAGGCCGCACTGAACCGCTCTGATGTTCTGACCTCACAGCTCAATAGCATTACTGTGGCCACCTCGGGAATCTTAGAACCCCTAGCCGACGCGAGCACGCAATTCACTCCACTGTTGTACAGTTCTGAGTATGCAATGCCGCTTCCCGTGCAACGTTTTGCTATGTTGCAAAACCCAGAAGAGCTATTAGCTGAGCTGGAGCCCACTGGAGAGCGCTATGTCCTAGCAGCACGGGTCAGTGGACCGGTTAAAACAGCCTTTGCCGAAGGGATCGAAGGGCATGGGCAAGGCTTACAGAGTGCCGATAATATTAATGTGATTGTGGTGGCTGACAGCGATATCTTGAGTGATCGCATGTGGGTGCAGGTGCAAGATTTTTTTGGCCAACGTTTACCGCAACCATGGGCCGACAACGGCAGCTTTGCCATTAATGCGCTGGACAACTTATCGGGCTCTGACGCCTTAATAAGTATTCGCTCCCGGGGCAACTCCAACCGACCCTTTACCCTGTTGGATAATTTGCAGCGTCAAGCCCAAGAGCGTTTACAGCAAAAGGAGCAAGTACTGCAAGCGCGTTTAGCTGCAACGGAAGAGCAGCTGTTTGCTTTGCAGCAGGCGAGCGACCCTGAGCAAGATTTAGGTTTGACTGCTGAGCAACAAGCCACCATGGAGCAATACTTAGCTGAGAAATTAACAATACGTAAAGAACTGCGCGAAGTGCGTTATCAACTCAATGCTGACATTGAGTCACTGGGCACTCAGTTGAAGTTTTTTAATATCGGGATTATGCCGATACTGTTGACCTTTATGTTGCTTATGCTCGGGTTGTCGCGACGTATTCGTCGCATGCAGGTGCATTAACAGTTTTGGGTAACCAGAGCTGTTAATAAAAAGCCAGATTCAATTAAGAGTCTGGCTTTTTTATGCGCTATCAAACAGTGCGCTAGAGCTTTGGGGCTAAAGGTTAGCGCCTTCTTGGCGGGTCAACCAATAAGTCTTCAGTGGGTGTTTCGCAATCAATCTTATACCCTAGCAGCTCTTCAATGGGCGGCAATGCATAAGCATCATCTTCACCGGCAAAACTGATTGAGACACCTGTGGTGCCTGCGCGACCGGTACGACCGATGCGGTGTACATAGTCATCTGGATCTTCGGGTAAAGTGAAATTCACCACATGACTGATATCATCCACATGAATACCACGGCCAGCGACGTCAGTGGCCACCAGAACGCGTAGGCGGCCTGAGCGGAAGTCTTCGAGGACACGAGTGCGCTTATGTTGGGCCACGTCACCGGACATCTGAGCCGCGCTGATACCGTCGCGGGTCAGACGCTCTTCAATCCGCCGCACTTCGTCTCTCCGGTTGGCAAAGACAATCACCCGTGGCCAATCATTGTTTTGGATCAGATTGTAGAGAAGCTTGTACTTATCACTGCCAGCCACCGCATAGACATGCTGCTCAATTGAATCGCTGGCCACAGTTTCAGGTTCAATTTCAACAATGGCGGGGTCTGTGGTCCATTGTTGCGACAGGTTCATCACCTCGTCAGTAAAGGTTGCTGAAAACAGTAAGGTTTGGCGTTCTGCTTTGTTGGGGGTCTGGCGAATAATTTGCCGTACCTGTGGGATAAAGCCCATATCCAGCATACGGTCGGCTTCGTCCAGTACCAGCACTTCAACCATATCCAGATGGATATCACCGCGCTGATTAAAATCCAGCAAACGCCCCGGTGTGGCAACTAAGATATCGCAGTAGCGCGCTTCTAATTGACGGCGTTGTTTATCGAAATCCATGCCGCCGACAAAACCCATCACATTAAGGTTGGTGTATTTAGTCAGAGCCACTGCATCGTTGGCAATCTGCACGACCAGTTCACGGGTTGGTGCGATAATTAAAGCACGGGGTTCACCCATATAGCGCTCATCCGGGGGACGGGTTTGGGTCAGTTGACTGATGGTGGAAATTAGAAACGCGGCAGTTTTACCGGTACCGGTTTGCGCACGGCCAATGGCGTCTCTACCGGCCAAAGTATGACCGAGTACTTGTGCTTGAATGGGTGTGCAGTAGGGGAAACCTAAGTCTTGGATGGCATGCATCAGCTCAGGTGCTAGGTCAAAATCATGGAAGCGCGTTTTGCCTTCCTCAGGCTCAACCGCAAAATCAGCCAGCGACCAGGGTTTTTGCTCGACCTGGGGCTTGGCTTTGCGCGGACGTGGCTTTTGCACGGGCGCAGTGTTTGGCGTAACGGGCCGACTGCTCGCTTGGCTGACCGGCTCAGAATGTGGTTTTTCTGGCGCAGCAGTGGGCGGCGCAGAAGTGGGCTCCGAGTCTTTTTTAAAAATTTTCTTAAGTGCTTTGAGCACGGCGTTCTCTTATCTGTAGCCTATAAATTACTTCTAGTGTAAGGCATAGCAGCCCTTTGTAGAAACTGTTTCACTGTCCGCTGTCAATAGAGGCTCGATTAAGGTCTTAGAATTTGCTGTGTTAGAGCCGTTAGAGGGTTGTCGTTGATGGAAAACTACAATGGCTCGCTGCGGCACAGTCGGACGGAGTCTTTATCCAGAACAGGGTTGTGCATAAGATTGCTTAGCTTAGTGTTATCAGATTAAACGCCAAGCGCTGCGCTGCGCATATTCAGGTTAATAGTGCAAAGCAGAGCCTCAATCTCTAGACCTAATAACTATAACGAGCTGCGCGCCTTAAACTGTAGCGCAGCTAAAACCCATCCAGTGGTTGTTTAGCCAGTACCTTAAGCAGTGCTGAGGGTCTTCACTTACGTCAGTTGTGCGCTGAGCCAGTTGCCGATATCAGCAATTTGCTCTTGGCAGACCGCGTGTTCCATGGGGTAGTCGTGCCAAGTCACAGGCACGCCCCAAGCTGTCAGCTGCTCTTGTACCGCTTGGCCCATAAATAAAGGCACAACAGGGTCATGTACACCGTGCATGCACAATGTTGGCGTGCGTGCTTGTAATGGACTGAGTTCAGTAACTTGCTCAAAGGTGGGGGCATAAGTTGAGAGCGCCATAACGCCACCAAGCGGCTCGTTCCAGCGTAAAAACGCAGTGTGCAATACCACTGCGCCACCTTGGGAGAATCCGGCTAGAATTAAGCGGGTAGGGGCGATACCACTATCACGCTGTTGTTCCATTAAAGTAATCAGCTGTTGGGTTGCGGTTTCCAACTGTTGACTATTGATTGAGCGCTTGCCTGGGCTGATGGATAAAATGTCGTACCAGCTGGGCATGGTTAAGCCGCCGTTAATGGTCACCGCTTGGTTGGGTGCTTGCGGTAATATAAAGCGCGTGTTGGGTAATTGTGGTTGTAACATGCGAGCAACAGGTTCGAAGTCGCTGCGATCAGCGCCTAAACCATGTAGCCAAATAACACAGGAATCAGCGGGCTGAACGGCTTCAACTATTAATGCAGTATTTATCATGAATTACTCTTCTTTAAGTGTTTCAAAACGGCCCAGTTGGCAGTTTTTTTGTACATTGTTGCTGTTAAAAATTTGCCCATTCATGGCAATGTAGATACCGGAGTCTAAGCATTGCAAAGCACCGATGGCAAAGCCTAAATTAAATGGAGCATCACTTTTACGCATCCGAGCAGGCTGCATAGCACCGGTGAAAACCACGGTTTTATTGTGTGTGCAGTCCAGTTGCTGGGCGCTTAATGTCATGGTATCAGTGCCGTGAATGATTAAAATATGCTGATGGGGGCTGTTGTTTACCTGCTTGCGCAGCAGTTCGCGGTCGGCATCAGTAAATTCCAAGCTGTCTTTTTTGAGCAGACTATCCACGCTATAGGACAGATTAACACCGGCCTCTGTCAGAATTTCGGCTGCCATAGGCTCGCCAATGCTGAATTCTGACAAAGCATCGTGATAAATTTTATCAAAGGTGCCGCCAGTGGTTAGAATATGAATATGCATAAATGTGCTTAATCCGTATTGAAAAATGCGTACAGAAATTATTGCCTTATATAGTGCTGGGCAAGTCAGTGCTCGATTAGAGGATGTATGACCACAGTTTTAAAACCCTTATGGTATGTCTATTTAGTGCGCACGGCGAATCAAGCTTTGTATTGCGGCATCAGTTTAGATGTGCAGAAGCGCTTTGCTCAACATTGTGCAGGTAAAGGCGCGCGGTTTTTTGCCACCAGTCCGGCACAGGCCTTAGTGTATATCGAGGAGTGTGGCGACAAATCCGCGGCGTTGCGCCGAGAAGTAGCGATTAAGCGTTTGCCTAAGACGGCCAAAGAACAATTGTTATTGGCGCCAAGCAATCAGTTATTAGCAGCTAAGAAACAGCCCCACTAGCGCTAGGCTAATGAGGCTTAGGGTTTGTTCTAGTTATTGCTGGTAAGCGCCTGGAATCGGGCGCAGGTTGATTTCTACCCGACGGTTTTGTTGACGGCCTTGAGCGGTATTGTTGTCAGCAATGGGCTGGTCTGGACCCACACCACGCACGCTCATACGTGAGCCGCTGACACCTTGGTTGCGTAAATAATCAGCAACACTTTGTGCGCGACGCTGCGACAGGTTCATATTGTGTTGGTAGAGGCCTGTGCTATCGGTATGACCAACAATTTCGATGGTGTTTTGATCATACTGATTAAAGGACTGCACCAAATTATTCAGTGTGCCGTAAAAGTTGCTGGAAATTGTTGCTGAGTCGGTAGCAAAAGTTACATTACCCGGCATAACTAAAGTCAAGTTGTCGCCTTGGCGCTGCACATCAATTCCCGTGCCTTGCATGCTGCGACGCAGTTCAGCTTCTTGCTTATCAACGTAATAGCCATAACCAGCACCGGCAGCACCTGCCACTGCAGCCCCAATTAAGGCACCTTTACCACGATCTTTTTTACTGGATGTTGCCGCACCAATAGCTGCGCCGCCTAGAGCGCCTAAACCACCATAGATTGCAGTTTTGTTGGAGCTTCCTTGCTGGCCTTGTTGACCTTGCTGGCCGCCATAAGGGTTGTTTGCACAACCGGCTAAGAGAACAAAAATGCTAGTTGCGATCAGTGTGCGTGAGGTTGAAAGTTTTAACATGCTGAATTCCTTGTATGCTTTACTTTTAGACGGGTCGAGCTACTTTATTCTAAAGAGTTAGAGTGTAGTTAACAGAATAAGTTCTTAGGCACGTACAAATGGATTATTGCGCATTTCATCACCGAGTACTGTGTCGGCGCCGTGACCAGTGACCACTGTGGCCTCTTCATCAAGGGTGTAAAGACGCTGGCGAATGGAACGTTCAATGGTTGGGTAATCGCCGCCCCATAAATCAGTGCGACCAATACCTTGTTTAAACAAGGTATCTCCGGCAATCAGGAGGTTGTCATTGGGAAACCAAAAGCTCATGGAGCCAGGGGTGTGTCCTGGTGTGTGTAGAGCTACGCCACAGCCGCAGGCCAGCTCCTCATCATCGCTGAGCCAATGGTCTGGTGCGGGCACAGGGGTATAAGGAATCCCAAACACGGAGCACTGCATTTCTAAGTTGTCCCAGAGAAACTGATCCTCTTTATGCAGATGCAGGGTCGCGCCAGTTTTTTCTTTCATTAAGCCTGAAGCCAAAAAATGGTCTAAGTGGGCATGGGTATGAATAATACTGACCACACGTAGGCCCAGTTCATCGAGCCGCTGTAGAATCAATTCATGATCGCCACCGGGGTCGATGACTAAGGCTTTTTTCGTGATGGGATCACCAATAATGGTGCAATTGCATTGCAGAGGCCCTACGGGAAATGTTTCGCGAATCAATGCAGGTTGGCTAGTCAATGTTTAAACTCCAAAAAAACTATCTTAGATGTAGTGCTTATAGCTTAGCTTATAAAGGCTTAGGTTCTATTTTACGATGCTCAACCCAGAGCAAAGTTGCGCCAGCTATAGCTGCCGGCATCGCAACCAAATTGAATACAGGTACCATAAGAGCAAGGTAAGTAATGCCGCCAAAGCCTAAGCTGAGGATGCGCTTGCTGCGTAGCCATTCCAGCATCAGCGTCCAGCTGACTTTGTTGTTGTCTGCAGGGTAGTCAATATATTGCACCGCCATCATCCAAATATTAAAGATCACCCAGAGTGGCGCAGCAATAATATTCACCCCAGGGATCAGTGATAAAATCAGCAATCCCAAGGCCCGTGGCAAGAAATAGCCCAGTTTGCGCATCTCACGGGCCATGGTACGTGGCACCATGGCCAGCAACTCTGTCCAGCTAAAAGGTGGAAAGTGATCATTGCCGCGGGCGATCACTTCAACTTTTTCCGCCAAAAAACTGTTAAAGGGTGAGGCGATTAGATTGGCAATGGTGGTAAAAGTGAAAAATATAATCAGTAATACCAGCAGTACAAACAGTGGCCATAAAATGTAATCTAAAAAAGATAACCAGTTAGGCAGGCTCGGCATCAGTTGCACAACCCAACCGTTAAAACGTTGTACAGCGAAGTAAATCAGGCCGAAAAAGACGGCAATATTAATGGACAGGGGTAGCAAGACATACATGCGCAGGCCAGGGCGCATAATCATTTTAAAACCAGCATTTAGGTAATGTGGGCCGCCAAGAGGTTGGGCTGACATAAGGTGTTTCCTTTCAGAGTGGCACGATGGGTGGTGTTGGTAGACAATATAAATAGAGTTAAAGAGTTATAAAGTATTGTAATCTAATTTTATTCTAAATTTTAAAGGTTAGAGTTGGGGTCGCGAACCTGCAAGCTGTAACCTATGACAGGTTTTTTGGTCTTAGGTCCATTTTTAGGAGTTATATATGTCTGAAGCACGCCATTCAAAGGTTATTATTTTAGGATCTGGCCCTGCGGGTTACAGTGCAGCTGTGTATGCTGCGCGGGCTAACTTAAAGCCCTTGCTGATTACTGGAATGCAAGCCGGTGGCCAGTTGACCACCACCACTGAAGTGGACAACTGGCCGGGTGATCCAGAGGGTTTAACTGGGCCGGCGTTGATGGAACGGATGCAGCGGCACGCTGAACGTTTTGAAACAGAAATCGTATTTGACCATATCCACACTGCGCAATTACAAAGTAAGCCATTCACTTTGGTGGGTGATAGCGGCACTTACACCTGTGATGCCTTGATTATTGCGACTGGTGCCAGCGCCCGTTACTTAGGCCTGCCATCTGAGCAAGAGTTTATGGGTAAAGGGGTATCTGCTTGCGCCACCTGTGATGGTTTTTTCTACCGTGACCGTGAAGTGGCGGTGGTTGGCGGTGGTAGCACGGCTGTTGAGGAAGCGTTGTACCTCGCCAATATTGCTAAGAAAGTCACTTTGATTCATCGTCGCGATACCTTCCGCGCGGAGAAAATCTTGCAAGATAAACTGCAAGTGCAAGTGGCTGCAGGCAAAATTGAATTGGCGCTTGATGCTCAATTAAATGAAGTGCTAGGCAATGAGATGGGCGTAACCGGTGCGCGTTTATTAAATAACGATGGCAGTACCCGTGAGCTGGCCGTGGATGGGGTGTTTATTGCTATCGGTCATACGCCGAACACGGATTTATTTGCAGATCAGCTGGAGTTAAAAGACGGTTATGTCGTGGTTAAAGGTGGCGGTGATGGTAATGCTACCGCGACCAATATTCCCGGTGTATTCGCCGCAGGTGACGTGGCGGATAACATCTATCGCCAAGCGATCACCTCTGCTGGTGCGGGCTGTATGGCGGCGCTGGATGTAGAGAAATACTTAGAGCATTAAAATTTAAGCTGAATAACAATTGCTGTATAAAAAACGCCGCTTTGCATGATGCAGTAGCGGCGTTTTTGTTGCTTAGTGCAAGGTTATACTTCGCCCGCCAACTTACGTTTATGCTTAAAGCTCCACAGCGTATGCATAAAAGCACTGCAGAACAACACAACGCTTAAGAACGTTTCGGTATGGCCAAGCCAAGCATTAACAGGTGAGAAGCTAGCAACCACGCCGTGTATAAAATAGATATTAATTAAAATACAGGCCCAAATATGGGTTTTTGCTGAACCGAATAGCATGCCGATTGCAACAATAATCAGCGGTGTTAAAGCGATGATTATAATTGCTAAGGCACCTAAACCTGGAGCGTCGGGCCGGCTGATAAAAAACAAGTTCCAGACCACTAGTAGTATCGCCAGCGCAGCCAGTGAGACTAAGCTGATGATACGGCTGATGCGTAAGCGAGGCTCGAGCCAGCTCAATTCCGGCAAGGGTTTAGAGCTTTTTTTAGCCACGGGATGTCTCCAGCTGTTGGGCAAACTGGGCCAAGCGTAGGCCTAAAGCGGTGCACAGACTGATTTCATGCGGGTCCAGTAGGCGTTTGCTATCGGCACCAGCGACATGGCTTGGACCATAGGGCGTGCCGCCGCCTTGGGTATTTAATAAGGCCGGTTCGCTGTAGGGAATGCCGCAAATCAGCATGCCATGGTGCAACAACGGCAGCATCATGCTGAGCAAGGTGCTTTCTTGACCGCCATGCAAGCTTGAAGTTGAGGTGAACACCCCAGCGGGCTTGCTGACTAAGTCGCCGGTTAACCAGAGAGTGCTACTGCCATCGAGAAAGTACTTCATCGGTGCAGCCATATTACCAAAACGCGTGGGACTGCCCAGGGCTAAGCCCGCGCAGTTTTTTAAGTCTTCTAAACTTGCGTACATAGCACCTTCAGCCGGTACTTCTGCAGCAACCGCTTCAGATTCAGCAGAAACTGCTGGCACAGTGCGAATACGAGCTTCCATGCCGCCTTGTTCAACGCCGCGAGCAATATGTCGCGCCATATCCGCAGTCGCGCCGTGGCGGCTATAGTAGAGCACTAGTATATAAGGGGCAGTCATGGTAGCAGCTCAACTATATTGTCCATTGGACGACCAATTGCCGCACGTTGGCCAATTTCTAAAATAGGCCGTTGGATCAAAATGGGCGCTTGCACCATGGCATCAATCAGTTCAGTCTCAGTAAGGTTTGCATTGTCTAAGCCCATTTCGCTGTATGCAGACTCACCGCTGCGCATCAGCTGGCGTGCGCTTAGGTTAAGCTTTTTCAGCAGTGCTTGCAGTTGCTGTGCGTTCAGAGGGTTGTCTAGATAGTGCACGACAGTGGTCTGAATGCCACGCTCTTCTAGTAGTGCTAAGGCTGCGCGTGATTTGCTGCAACCTGGATTGTGATACAAAATTATATCGGTCATATTAATTACCTTTAAAAAAACCTATGGGACATTCTAGCAGGCTAAGTTGCTTAGGCGGAATGTCTACAGCAAAGAGAGCGAAATATTGAAAAAACACCTTGTACTTATTTTGGCATTTATTTTAACCGCATGCGGGCCAGCAGAACCTTGGGGTACAGACCAGCACGGAGTGCGCATACCCGATGCTTTATTAGCAGAGCAGTGGCTGGTGATTAATTATTGGGCGGTGTGGTGTGCGCCTTGTCGCAAGGAGGTGCCAGAGCTGAACGCGCTGCATGCGCAATTACAGAATCAAGGGGTGCGGGTGCTAGGAGTCAATTATGATCAACTGCAGGGTGATGCGCTTTTAGCCGATAGCCAACAGCTCAATATTGCGTTCCCGGTGCTCAGTAACGATCCTGCTCAGCGTTTTAAACTGCCAGAAACCCGCGGTCTACCAGCCACTTATATTGTGAATCCGCAGGGGGAAATGGTTGAGCAGTTGCATGGTGAGCAGAGTCAGCAGAGTATTTTAGCGGCGTTACGTCAGGCGGGCTGGTCAGCGCATTAAGGCGCTGACCCAACTAGAATTGAGTGTTTAGATAGCTTTTTTGCGGTCGTGTAATGCCCGTTGCATTTCACGATTGGAGTCGCGCTCTTTTTCCACATGACGCTTATCGTATTCTTTCTTACCTTTACCCAGCGCAATTTCACACTTGACCAGATGTTTCTTCCAGTACAAAGCTAACGCAACACAGGTGTAGCCCTTTTGTTGCACCCCAGTAAAGAGCTTATCCAGCTCATTACGATTGAGCAGTAATTTGCGCGTGCGGGTTGGGTCAGCAACCACATGGGTGCTGGCAGTTTTCAGTGGACTGATATGACAGCCCATTAGCCAAGCTTCGCCGTCTTTAAGTAAGACGTAGCTTTCCACCAGTTGTGCTTTACCCGCGCGCAAGCTTTTTATTTCCCAGCCGGTGAGGGCAATACCTGCCTCCATCCGCTGTTCGATAAAATAATCATGCAACGCTTTTCTATTGAGCGCAATGGTGCCTTTCGATTGTTTTTTATGTTTAGCCATAACCATGGATTATAAGACGTTATCTCGCGTCTGGCGAGAGGTCTGCAATGAAATATTAACTTTGCTTGAGGCGCTGCCATGAATGCATGACAATAGAGCCACTTTATGCGGTGAGAAAAGATGCTAAAGCCTGCTTAGATTGATAGCCCGCAAGAGGCGTACAGCTTTTTAGGTGCTTTAAAAGATCAACGCGCCACCGTATCAATCATTTAAATGAGTGGATAAAGAGTTTATATGACCACACATATTCAACGCTCTGCACTGCTACCTTATAGCGCGGCAGCCATGTACAACCTGATTAATGATGTTGAACGTTACCCGGAGTTTTTACCTTGGTGCTCTGCAGGGGAGATTCTAGAACAGAATGAAGACTTTATGCGTGCGGCATTAAAAATCGCCAAAGGTCATTTGTCGCAGCGGTTTGTGACAAAAAATACTTTGCTGCTCAATGAAAAAGTGAGTATGGCATTAGAGGAAGGGCCTTTTAGCCAGCTACAAGGTAATTGGGAGTTTAAAGCGCTGGGTGAAAACGCTTGTAAAATCAGCTTAGATTTAAAGTTTGATTATGCTGGCCCCATTATAAAAGCAACGTTAGGCCCCTTGTTTACCCAGGCAGCCAATACCATGGTCGATGCTTTTTGTCAGCGAGCTAAAGAACTCTATGGATAAGCAGATGATTACTGTCGAGGTGGCTTATGCATTGGCGCATAAGCAAAAAATAGTGCAGTTGCAGGTGGCTAATGGTACCAACGCACGTGAAGCTGCAGTGTGTTCAGGGCTCGACAGTGAATTTGCCGGTTTAAACTTGCAGGAAAGTCCTTTAGGTATTTTTGGTAAAGGCCTGGCGCGACCTGAAGAGCATATTCTGGAAGCCGGTGAGCGTGTTGAAATTTATCGGCCTTTATTGGCTGATCCTAAGGAAGTTCGACGTCAGCGGGCAGAGCGGGTTGCCCAAGAAAGAGCAGCCAAAGCAGCAGAGACGGAGCAATAACTCGCTTCTGCTGACTTTAAATTATGCTGGCTGAGCCTATAACTCGCGGCCTTTTAGCCGTGATTCTGGCACAGGTGTCATTTCAGCATCATCAATCTCGCGCTGAATTTGTTCTTGTAAAGAGCCCGGCGCTGGAGGTTGCATGCTTTCTTCGGTAGCTTTAAGCACAGGTTGTGTTTCGACTGGCGTGACCATTTCAACGGTATCACTGCTGGAGCTTGTGGAGCTTGCTGGTTGAGGTTGACCTAAAATAGCTTGGTCGCGACTCATTCCCGGTACGAAATCACCAGATAAGCCTTGCAACTCATTGTTGTCGTTAAAGATCAGAGTGATACGCTCTTGTTTGCGGACACCACCGGCCACTTGGATACTGTATAAGTAATCCCAACGGTTGCTGTGAAATGTATCAACAATTAAAGGTGTACCCATAATATAGCGCACTTGGCGAGTGGTCATGCCAGGGCGCAGTTGGTCAACCATGTCTTGAGTAACAACATTGCCTTGTTGAATATCGATTTTATGAACGCCTGGGAACGAGCATCCAGCCAGTACCAGCAAGCTGGCGAGGGTAAAACTGCGAATAATACGTGAGCTATTTTGCATTGGAGACAGACTTCCACTATCGTGAATAGGTTACAGATACGCTGACTATACCTGCATTATGCGCCTCAGCGAAACCGCATTAGTGAGAAAATAATTATGGCTGAAAGTAATGAGCTTCGTAAAGCGGGTTTAAAGGTGACTTTACCACGCGTTAAAATCATGCAAATCCTTGAATCAAGTGAACCACGTCATATGAGCGCAGAGGATGTTTATAAGGCGTTAATGGATGCCGGTGAGGATGTTGGCTTAGCCACGGTATACCGCGTCTTAACTCAGTTTGAAGCAGCAGGCTTGGTGATTCGCCACAATTTTGATGGCGGTCATGCTGTGTTTGAATTGGATGATGGTGAGCATCACGATCATATTGTTTGTGTGGATTCTGGCGAGGTCTTTGAGTTTTATGATGAGGAGATTGAAAAACGTCAGCATAAAATTGTTGAAGAAATGGGCTATGAGATGGTTGATCATAACTTAGTGTTATATGTGAAAAAGAAATAATTATTTTTTGTTAAAGCCTATCTCCTTACTTTTAATAGGTTTTATTCGCCATGCTAGGTGCTGGTGAAGTTGCACTAGCACCGTTTTCTAAGGGTCGCTCTGGCACTATGGTAGCGCTGAGCTGGTTTTTTATATGTGTTGCGCTGTGAGTTGAGTGCTTGGCACACCTTTCTAATTGACAGTTTCAGGGGCAGCACTTTTTAAGTGCCAGTGATGCTCAGAAGAAGCTTCTAGCTGCTCTTCGGCGGGTATTGTTGGGAGTCGTAGTGCACGATCTTCTTTTACTGTGTCGCGGCACTACGGGTGCTCAGTTGTTTCAGCTGTGCTGGTTGCAGTATCAGTGAGGTGCTGCTGAGCCGTTGTGATCTTTAGTTTTATAACCCGGTCTCTTTTTGGTGTGTTGCGGACAGAACTCTGTTTTAGCAGATATAAAAAAGCCCTCACAAGGAGGGCTTTAATCGAGCTATTTAAAGTTACATATTGGGGTAGTTCGGACCGCCAGTTCCTTCGGGGGGAACCCAAGTGATATTTTGTGCGGGATCTTTAATATCACAGGTTTTACAGTGCACACAGTTTTCTGCGTTGATTTGGAAGCGCTTGCCTTCAGTATCTTCAACAATCTCATAGACACCCGCTGGGCAGTAGCGTTGTGCAGGCTCATCATACATGGGCAGGTTTTTGCCTAGCGGTATGCTTGCGTCAGCTAGTTTTAAGTGTACGGGCTGATCGGCTTCGTGGGCGGTGTTGGATAAGAACACCGAGCTGAGCTTATCAAAACTGAGCTTGCCATCCGGTTTAGGATAGACAATCTTTTTCGATTCGGACGCCAGTTTTAACTTGGCGTAATCCGGGGTTGTATCGCGCAGAGTAAAGGGAATCTTACCGCCAAAGATGTTCTGATCGATATAGTTAAATGCGCCGCCTAATAAAACACCGTATTTATGGATGGCTGGACCAAAGTTACGGCTGGTGAATAGATCCTCGTGCAGCCAGCTGGATTTGAATGCATCGACATAAGCGCTTAGTTCATCACCGCCTTCACGGCCTTGAATAATCGCATCAGCAGCAGCTTCAGCAGCTAACATGCCAGACTTCATCGCGGTATGGTTGCCTTTGATTTTGGCAAAGTTGAGTGTGCCCAAATCACAGCCGATTAAAGCACCACCAGGGAAAACCATTTTCGGGATGGAGTTAAAACCACCTTTAGTTAGTGCGCGGGCACCATAGGCAACACGGGTCCCCCCTTCAAGATATTGGCTCACCACAGGGTGATGTTTGTAGCGCTGAAATTCATCAAACGGCGACAAGTGAGGGTTGCTGTAAGACAGATCAACAATTAAGCCGACAGCAACTTGGTTATTTTCAGTGTGATAAAGGAAGGAGCCGCCAGGGTTGTCATTATCTAAAGGCCAGCCTGCGGTGTGTACCACTAGACCTTCTTCATGTTTAGCCGGGTCAATGTCCCAAATTTCTTTAATGCCTAAACCGTAGTGCTGGGCGTCTGCTTCGCTATCTAGGTTATAGCGCTTGAGCAGTTGCTTACCAATATGGCCGCGGCAGCCTTCGGCAAAAAAGGTGTACTTGGCGCGTAACTCCATACCCGGGGTATACATGCCATCCTTAGGATTACCGTCGCGATCAACACCCATATCACCGGTTAAAATGCCATACACAGCACCTTCTTCATTGATAAGAGCTTCTTGTGCGGCAAAGCCGGGATACACTTCTACGCCCAAGTTTTCAGCTTGCTCAGCCAGCCAACGGCATAAATTACCTAAGGAAATAATATAGTTGCCTTGGTTGTGCATGGTTTTAGGTACAAAAAAATTAGGTATTTTTTGTCCTTTCTCAGCATTTTTCAGTAAATAAATATCATCTCGCTTGACTGGAGTGTTGATTGGCGCGCCAAGTTCTTTCCAATTTGGGAATAATTCATCCAGTGCTCGGGTCTCAAATACAGCACCTGAGAGAATATGGGCGCCGACTTCGGAACCCTTTTCTACAACGCAAACGCTGATTTCTTGGTTTGCTTCTGCAGCCTTTTGTTTGAGTCGACATGCGGCTGAAAGCCCCGAAGGGCCAGCGCCTACGATGACAACATCGAACTCCATAAATTCGCGTTCCACAAGCTATCTCCTACTGATGCTGTTCATTATTGTATTTTGCAAAGTTTGGACTTCTCACTAAAACTTGTGAGGGCTGGCAGCATTATATCCATGACTGAGTTGTGTTCCAATCCAAACGGACGTTTGAACTCTTAAAGCTTTGCTAGTATGGATAATATTAGTGAGCAGGAAAAGACTAAATTGTTGTCTTGACCGAATTCAGACTTACGTTCAGTATGTTAAAAGTTTTGTGTTCTGATATGGAATGGTTATATATTCGAGCACGCTCATTACTGGCCAAGTTTATCTTGGCGACATTTTTTATTCACCCGAGATAACGAGGAATCCATGAAGGTTCTAGTAGCTGTCAAGCGAGTGGTAGACTATAACGTCAAGGTTCGCGTCAAAGCGGACAATACTGGCGTTGATCTCGCCAACGTTAAAATGTCTATGAACCCTTTCTGCGAAATTGGCGTTGAAGAAGCCATTCGTTTAAAGGAAAAAGGTATTGCAACAGAAGTTGTTGCAGTTTCTATTGGCCCTAAAACTGCTCAAGAACAGTTACGCACTGCTCTAGCTTTAGGTGCTGACCGAGCGATTCTAGTCGAAACAGACGAAGAGTTACGTTCACTGACTGTGGCAAAATTACTTAAAGCCGTGGTTGATCAAGAGCAGCCACAGTTGATTATGCTGGGTAAGCAAGCAATTGACAGTGACAACAACCAAACCGGTCAAATGCTGGGTGCGTTAACTGGCTATGCGCAAGGTACCTTTGCTTCTAAAGTTGAAGTTGAGGGCGATAAAGTCAACGTAACGCGTGAAGTTGACGGCGGTTTAGAGACAGTTGCGCTGACTTTGCCTGCGATTGTTACCACTGATTTACGCTTAAATGAGCCGCGTTATGCATCTTTGCCTAACATCATGAAAGCGAAGAAAAAGCCGCTGGAAACTATTACTCCAGAATCTTTGGGCGTTTCTACTGAGTCAACAGTAACAACCTTAAAAGTTGAGGCGCCTGCCACACGCAGCGCTGGCATCAAAGTTAAAGATGTGGCTGAGCTGGTTGAGAAACTTAAAAACGAGGCGAAAGTAATTTAATGACTATTTTGGTTATTGCTGAACATTCCAACGACGCTCTGGGTGCTGCTACTCTGAACACCGTCGCAGCGGCAAAGGCTATTGGCGGAGATATTCATGTGCTGGTGGCCGGTTCAGGTTCTGCTGCTGCGGCTGAAGCTGCGGCAAAAGTAGAGGGTGTAAGTAAAGTGCTGTCAGCAGATAATGCTGCATTTGCTCACCAGCTGCCTGAAAACGTTGCCCCTGTAATTGCTGAGCTGGGCAAGGACTACACGCATATACTTGCAGCTGCGACTACCACAGGAAAGAACATTATGCCACGCGTTGCTGCGTTGCTGGATGTTGATCAGATCTCTGAAATTATCTCAGTAGAAAGTGCAGATACCTTTAAGCGTCCAATCTATGCTGGTAATGCGATTGCTACAGTGCAATCCAATGCTGGAATTAAAGTGATTACTGTGCGTGCCACCAGCTTTGATGCAGTTGCTGCGGAAGGCGGTTCAGCGAGTGTTGAAACAGTAACGTACGGCGCTGATGCAGGCATCTCTGCATTTGTTGGTGAGGAGCTGGCGCAATCTGACCGTCCTGATTTGACCGCTGCGAGCATTGTGATATCCGGTGGTCGCGGTATGCAAAACGGTGAAAACTTTGAAATGCTCAACCGTATTGCCGATAAGCTGGGTGCTGCTGTGGGCGCTTCGCGTGCCGCAGTTGACGCAGGTTTTGTGCCAAACGATATGCAAGTGGGTCAAACCGGTAAAATTGTTGCGCCTGAGTTGTATATTGCTGTGGGTATTTCTGGTGCGATTCAACACTTGGCAGGTATGAAGGATTCTAAAGTGATCGTAGCGATCAACAAAGATGAAGATGCGCCTATTTTCCAAGTAGCTGATTATGGTTTGGTTGCCGATTTATTCGATGCTATTCCAGAGTTAGAAGCAGCCCTCTAAGGCTAATAGGCTGATAAAAAAGCCTGTTATTTTGCACTGACCCTAACCCCAAAAAGTTAAACTTACTTTTTGGGGTTTTTTTATTATTGGCTAATAAAAAGTGAGTGGGCGTATTGCTAAGGCAATGTTCAAGCCTGTTAAGTAGCAAACTTGGTTGTGCCAAGACAGTGTAATATAGACGGTCTGATTAAATTGGTGAGCCGCTGGATGTTTATAAAAAAACGATTGGTATTTTGTGTTGTATGGATGGCGTTAAGCTGGGCAGCGCCGCAGGTCGTGTATGCACAGCAGCAAGCCTGTGAGAGGTTAGTCGCAGTCAGTTATGCTAGCGCTGAATTGACTGCTCAGCAGCAGAGTAGACGGCATAAGCTCAATGAAGAGTTTTTACAGGACTTGGCACAAAATACTTCGATCACTATTGCGCTTGAATCCGCCCAAGGACTGAAGGCTTTGGCTGAGCTGCACAGTGGACGGGTAGATTTGATTATTGGGGTTCAGGCGCATCCGCTAGAGGATGTCCAGATGGATTATCTAACGCCAGCTTACTTGCAGAAAACCTACCGTTTATGGGTGCGCACCGGTGAGCATGGCTCGGTGACGCAGTGGCCAGAGCTCAGTGGCTTGCGCGGCGTTCGGCTGTTGGAGTCTAAACACTCGATTGACTTTGACCAGCAGGCGCAACTGTTGAATTGGCCGTTACGCACCGTTGATAGTCTAGACAGCGCTGTTAGTGAAGTGCTCGAAGGGCGTGCTGATTATGTAGTGGCTGAGCAGCAGGTGGTGCAGCAGTACCTTGCAGAACATGATTTAGAACGGCGATTTGAATTTATTGCCCCCCCAGTAGAGGTGCGCAAGTTTTTTTTAGCCATGTCTAAAAATTCGGTTTGTAACACTCCGCAACTGCGTAAGAGTTTAGCTAAGGTGCTGAGTCAGTTAGTAGAAACACAGTAATAGAGCTAGAAAAAGCTGGTAAAAATAGCAAAAAGCCCAGGACGTGATGCGTGCTGGGCTTTTTTATTCGGCGCTGTTTAGTGGCGTTGTTGCAGCGCTGCAATGCGTACTTCTAAAGGTGGGTGGCTCATAAATAAGCCGGCTAAGCCTTCTTTTAAACCACCGTTGATACCAAAAGCAGTTAATGTTTTCGGCAGCTCTGAAGGGATGCCTTGCTCAGCGCGCAAGCGATTTAAAGCGCCAATCATTGCTTGTTTACCAGCTAGGTCTGCACCTGCTTCGTCGGCACGAAATTCACGGCGGCGCGAGAACCACATAACAATGATGCTGGCTAAGATACCAAGCACCAATTCAGCAAATATCGTTGTTGCAAAGTAGCCAATACCGCGGCCGTCTTCATTTTTAAGCAGTACTCGGTCAACAAAATCACCGATGATGCGGGCAAAGAACATCACAAAGGTATTTACCACGCCTTGAATCAAAGCCAGAGTAACCATATCACCGTTGGCTACGTGACCAATTTCATGAGCCAGTACTGCCTTGGCTTCCTCCGGGGAGAAACGTTCCAGCAGGCCTTGGCTGACGGCAACTAAGGCGTTGTTACGATTCCAGCCAGTAGCGAAGGCGTTGGATTCGTGGGACGGGAAAATACCCACTTCCGGCATGCCAATTCCAGCATCCTTGGCCAATTGCTCGACGGTTTGGAGTAACCATTGCTCTTGGCGAGTCCGAGGCTCGGTAATTACTTGGGTGCCAGTGCCTCTTTTGGCCATCCATTTAGAGATAAACAAAGAGATAAGTGAGCCGGAAAAACCAAATACAGCACAAAATATAAGCAAATCGTTATAGTTTGTGCCGGTAAAACGGTCAACACCCAATAGACTGAGGGTAATGCTGGCAACTAGCAGGACAGCAATATTAGTCGCTAAGAATAAAAAGATACGCATCATGTGCGAAAAGCTCCAAAAGTGTAATCAGCAGATCTATATAAGGGTTGCGCAGATGTGCTTCAAGGGGGTTACTGTTGCAAACTGTGTCTAAAGAAACATTGTGCTGAGTTCGGCAGGAATAGTGCTGCCGCTGTGAGTCTTTCTGGACCAGCTTTACGAGCTAGAAAGATCAACTGCACTGGGTTTTCTAGCTCGTTTTGCAATACTTAAAGTTTATCCCAGTTTGTTTACTGACGATAGGTCTTTAAAAAGTTACCGATTCGGCCAATCGCTTTCTCAAGATCATCAACGCGAGGCAATGTCACCACGCGGAAATGATCCGGCCATGGCCAGTTAAATGCAGTGCCTTGGACCACCAGTAATTTCTCAGAAAGCAATAAATCCAAGACGAATTTTTCATCATTATGGATCGGACAAATTTTCGGATCAATTTTCGGGAAAGCATAGAGCGCGCCCATGGGCTTTACGCAACTCACACCGGGAATATCATTGAGCAACTCCCAGGCGCGGTTACGTTGCTCAAGTAAGCGGCCGTTAGGTAGAAGTAGGTCATTGATGCTTTGGTAACCGCCGAGTGCGGTTTGAATCGCATGTTGCGCCGGCACGTTTGCACAGAGGCGCATATTGGACAGAATATCTAAACCTTCTATATAGCTGCGTGCGCGGTGTTTAGGGCCAGAAACAACCACCCAGCCAGAGCGAAAGCCAGCCACTCGGTAGGCTTTAGAAAGGCCGTTAAACGTTAAGCAAAGTACGTCAGTGGCTAAAGAGGCAGCGCAAACATGTACCGCATCATCGTACAGAATTTTATCGTAAATCTCGTCAGCAAAAACCACAAGGTCGTGTTGGCGTGCCAGCTCCATAATATCCAGCAACACCTCCTTTGAATACACCGCACCAGTTGGGTTGTTTGGATTAATTAATACAATGGCTTTGGTGTTAGCGGTGATTTTTGCGCGCATATCGTCAATATCTGGAAACCAGCCGGCTTGCTCGTCACACAAATAATGCACAGGTTTGCCGCCAGCTAGACTGGTGGCGGCAGTCCATAAAGGATAGTCGGGAGCGGGAATCAGTACTTCATCGTTATTGTTCAATAAGGCTTGTAGAGCGATAACAATAAGCTCAGAGACACCGTTGCCGAGATAAATGTCTTCAATACCAACGCCTTCAACATGCATTTTCTGGTAGTACTGCATCACCGCTTTGCGCGCGCTAAACAAACCTTTTGAGTCGCTGTAACCTTGCGCAGTGGGTAAATTACGAATGACATCTTGCAGGATTTCCTCTGGCGCTTCGAAGCCAAAGGGTGCAGGATTGCCAATATTAAGCTTTAAAATACGTTGGCCCTCGTCTTCAAGACGTTGGGCGTGTTTCAGTACAGGGCCTCGGATGTCATAACAGACGTTAGCGAGCTTGTTCGATTTGCTGAACTGCATGATGTTGAGTATCCCGAAAAAAGGTCAATAAGGGGCGATCTGTCGATAAAAAGCGATTTTGAGCGCTGTCGTGTAGTTAGCCCGTACAATCTATTGCTGCCCACACTCGGCAGCTGATCTAGATGTAGTTAAAGGTGTCTATCATACGACTGTGCTGGCAAAGGTGGAAGGGAGCGTTAAACTTATGGTGATGTTTTAGTGGGAGACTATGATGAAAAAGGTTGAAAAAAGTCAAGAACAGTGGCGCGAAGAGTTATCCGATGAGCAGTTTCGGGTCTGCCGCTTAGCCGGTACCGAGCGGCCTTTTAGTGGTGAGTATCAAGCGCCTAACTTTAAAGGGGTGTTTGAGTGTGTGTGCTGTGGGCAGCCATTATTTGATGCGCAGCATCAGTTTGATGCAGGTTGCGGCTGGCCCAGTTACTGGCAACCCATTACAGCAACTGCTTTGCTTGAGCGCACAGATACGACGCACGGTATGCAGCGCGTTGAGGTTGTTTGCTCTCGCTGTGATGCGCATTTAGGCCATGTGTTTCCTGATGGCCCAGCGCCGACGGGGCTACGTTATTGCATTAACTCAGTGGCGTTGCAGCTTAATCCTGCAGACGAATGATGGGTATATAACAGACTGTGCTGTTTGAGTGGGGTCGAGTGTCGAGCAAATCTGCTGGAGAATAGTGTGTCTGAATTAATGAATGAGTTTTTACAGCGGGCCAATCAGGTCTTGCAGCAAGTTGAGCTGTTGCTGCCTAAGCCGGCTGAGCCAATAGATTGGGATGCAGTGTTTGCGGCAAGTTGGCAGCGTAAAGGTAATAGCAGCTTTTTCCGACCAATTCCTTTAGATGCTGATATTCAGCTGGCTGATTTATTGGGCGTGGACAATCAGCGCCAACAGTTATTGCGCAATACGCAACAGTTTATGCGCGGCTTTCCAGCCAACCATGCTTTGTTATGGGGTGCAAGGGGGACTGGCAAGTCCTCTATTGTTCGGGCCTTGTTGGCTGAGTATGCCGAGCAAGGCTTGCGCTTAATTGAAGTCGAGCGCAATGAACTGGCGGACTTGCCGCTTATTGTTGAGTCATTAGTAGGTTTGCCGCAACATTTTATTGTGTTTTGCGATGACTTGTCGTTTGAGGCGGGCGAGGGCGATTACCGTATTTTAAAAAGCGTGTTGGACGGCTCTTTAGAGCGCGCGCCAGATAATGTTCTTTTGTATGCCACCTCTAATCGCCGTCACTTATTGCCTGAGCAGCACAGTGATAATCAAAATTGGCAACGCGGCGATGGCGGCGAATTACATCCTAGTGAAGCGGTGGAGGATAAAATTGCGTTATCCGATCGTTTTGGCTTGTGGTTATCGTTTTACCCCTTTAGTCAAGACCATTACTTGGAGGTAGTGCAGCACTGGATTGCTGAATATGCAGCACCAGCGCAGCTCCAGTGGGTGTTTACTGAGGAGTTGGCTAAACAGGCGATCAGTTGGGCGCAAGCCCGCGGTAACCGTAATGGCCGTTGTGCTGCGCAGTTTGCTAAGCAATGGGTTGGGTTGCAGTTGCTGGAAAAACAGGACTAAACCAGCTGTCATCATGACTGCTCAATGCAGTATACCTATTGGGTTAATGCTGCGCAGGCTCTATACTGCGCGGCATGTTTTTAAGGGGGTATTGCTATGGTTACGCCGCACGTCGAACATCATCTTCAGTTGTTAGCGCATTTGCGGACAATTTTAGTCGCCGTTGCTGACGCAGAGGTGGTTCCTGAAAATCATCATGCATTATTTCTTGAGCGCTTTGATGATATGGTCAATAGCTTGCGTGAGAGCACTGAGGATTTATATGTTGGGCAAGATATTATCAGTCAGGTTTTCCAGCGTTATCCACAAGTAGCGCATTTAGTGCCGCGAGATCTGTTGTGGTTTTTTGGTGGCGACTGTTTGCATTTTATGCCCGATGAAGAAATTGATAAGTTTCAAGAGCTGGAAGAGCGCCGTTATCAAGCATTAGAAAACGGGGAAGACTTTGACTGGGGGCAGGAGTTGCAGCTGATGTTTATGCCTAAAAGTACTCCAAAGCACTGAAACATAAAGAATTATTGGAAGATTCTTGACAGCTTCTGGTTTGCTGCGTAATATGTGCGCCACTTCCAAGCAATAATGCAAAGCGCAAAAGCTAAAGAAGTTGCAAGCTGTTATAAGCTCCAAGGCTGCGTCCCCTTCGTCTAGTGGCCT
>CAZEZR010000021.1:0-34841 GCA_964516465.1 uncultured Thiopseudomonas sp.
AAAGAAATCAAGCGTGCCATTTTAGAGTGTTCGTACAGTGATGCCGCGCTGGTGAAGGTTGTGCAAGACCGCTTCCTAGAATTAGCCCAAACCCGTTTTGGCGGTAAGTAAACTATGCGAACCGTTCTAGGCGCTCCAGAGTACCGTGACGGCAATGGTTTTATTGCTGAAGTCATCCGTACCAGCCGCCGTAAGACCGCTGATATAAGGGTCGAGGAAGGCGCTGTGTCGGTGATCGTGCCGGTGAGTACCAGTGTTGAAAAGATTGATCAGCTGTTGTTGTCCAAGCGCATGTGGATCAAAGAGAAAATGGCCTTGCAGCGCGACATGGCACCCACCAGCAGCAAGCAGTTTGTTTCAGGCGAAGCCTTTCCATACCTCGGACGTAACTACCGGCTCAAAGTTGAGCATGGCCCATTCACTCCTGTGAAGCTGTTACAGGGGCGATTAGTCGTACAAATGCCTGGGTCAGACCAGCAGCCTTATATGATCCGTAACGCGATTGTACGTTGGTACAAACGCCAAGCCGAACAGAAAATCCGAGAAAAAGTTAAGCGCTATGCGCCTATCGTTGGTGTTGAGCCTGCTGGTGTAAATATCAAAACCTTCAAGTCCCGCTGGGGTAGTTGCACAGCTAAAGGCGAACTGGAGTTCAACTGGCTAATCATGCTCGCCCCGAATCGCATGGTGGATTACGTTATTATCCATGAGCTTTGTCATCTGATCCAGCATGATCACTCACCTGAGTTTTGGCGTGAGGTGATGCGGGTGATGCCGGATTATCAACTGTGTAGGGAGTGGTTGCGGGAGAACTCTGAGGGGTTGGTGGTGTGAGGAATGGGCTGTTTAAATATGCAGTCTGTTGTGGTTGATGTTGAGTAATGCGCTAGCTTTCACGCTAAGGAATGCTTGTTTTTCTGCTTGATTTTAGCTTTAAGCTATGAAAATCAAGTAGTTGTGAAGTAAGCGAGCAGCAAAGTGCGCATGCATTTAGCGTGATAGGAAGCATGCACGGTTGTACCCCAAAGGAAGCTTTGGTCTTTCTTGATAAAGGCTTTAGTATTCAGGGTTGTATACTGATTTTAGGCCTGTTAACCCAAGCGGCAAAATGGGCATGCTTACTAATATAATGTTATGCATTTAAAGGAATATCAATGCTCAAACCAGTAGTGCAGGAAGAAACTACCGGATGCGGAATCGCATCAGTTGCTAACATTCTGGGTAAGACGTACTCAGAGATGAAGGCCGCAGCCAATGCTATGGGTATCCATGCTTCGGACAAATCGCTGTGGTCAGATACGCAGTATGTCCGGCGTATGTTGTCGAGCGCAGGTGTCAAAGCTTCCGCTGATGAAACCCCATTTGAATCTTGGGAGGCATTGCCCAATCTGGCATTGTTGTCTATCAAGCACCATCAGGAAGAAGGCAAGGACTTCTGGCACTGGGTTGTATTCAAGCGTGTGGGAGGCCAACCTTTCGTGCTGGATTCGGCTAGCTACCTGCCATCCAATATCCGTCAGGATTTCGACGCCATGCAGCCCAAGTGGTTCATTGAGGTCGAAAATGCATAACAAGGCGCTGTTGTCGCCGCTATCGCGGCTGGGACGTCTTACGCTGCACTCCAGTCGCCCCAAAGCTTGGCGTTAAATGTTCGTGCTGAGCCAAGAGCCACGATTATATATGAAACCCAAAACTGTCAATCATTCAGTGCCTGTCCTAGAAAAATACGTTCTGAAAAAAGGACTTTGTTAATACGTTTTATGGAAGGATGTAGAGATGAATTTTGTAGTTTTAGGTAAAAATGAATACAAACCCGCTACAAGCACAAATACTGCTTACTTAGATGTTGATTATTGGAATGATTACTCTTTCATTACAATGTTTTATTTAACTGTCTTTGATAAGGCAGGAAAAGAACATGAAGTTGGCAATGTAAAGATAGCTTTTAAAGGGCAAACGACTGATAAAAGTACATACGAAACATTAGACAAAAGGTTTTCGGTTTTAAATGATCAATATTTCTCATTAGGAATTGATGCCGAATATTACAAGAATTTGAGTAAGCTTGAATTAGAGTTAAAGCAAGATATATTAGCTTCTTTAGAAGATATTGTTTATAAACCAGAAAAAATTAAATATATTGAAGATGAAAAAGTCTTAAATACATCTCTTTTTCGTGGGGTAACGTTATCCGATGTGCATGGTCAGTTCTCTAGAGTATTAGATGGCCTTGCAGAGTTATCTGATTTTGATTTCAATTTTGTTAGACAGGGTTTAGATGATTTTTGTGACCTGAAAATCCCATTTAAAGTTAAAGTGGGCTCAATTCCAAGCACAAATATTCATGCTTTTATCGGGCGTAATGGTTGTGGTAAAACAACTATTTTAAACGATATGATTGATGCAATAACAAATCCTGAGCATGAATCATGTCTTTTTACAGAAAGTAGTATGTTTACTGAGTCTCGTATTCCTAGTGGTTATTTTCGCTCATTAGTTTCCGTATCTTTTAGCGCATTTGATCCGTTTACTCCACCTCAAGAACAGCCTGACCCAGCTAAAGGAACGAAGTACTTCTATATTGGCCTGAAAAACAGAGGAAATAATGAAACGCTAAACTCATTAGTTGATCTTCGTAAAGACTTTGTTTTAGCTTTAATCGGTTGTTTAAGTAACGAAGGTAAAAAAAATCTTTGGCTTGATGCTATTAATAACTTAAGTAGTGATCAAAATTTTGAAAATATGGGGCTAAGTATTCTTAATACGAGATATATCAGCCTTAAAAAAAAGCACAAAAATATTCAGATTGATAATGAAAAGTTTCAAGAGTTATTTTATCTTGATATTACTAATTACTTAAAACGCATGAGCTCGGGGCATGCAATCGTATTGTTTACTATAACGAGATTAGTTAACACCGTTGGTGAGAAATCCCTTGTATTATTGGATGAGCCAGAAGGGCATCTGCACCCACCTCTTCTGTCCGCATTTTTGCGTACCTTAAGTGATTTGTTGTATATCAAAAATGGAGTGGCAATAATAGCTACTCACTCTCCTGTTGTTCTCCAAGAAATACCTAGATCATGTGTATGGAAAGTCATACGCTCGAGGGAGGTTGTAGCCGTTAAAAGGCCGGAGATAGAAACTTTTGGCGAAAATATAGGTGTGTTAACTCGTGAGGTATTTGTTCTTGAAGTTGCAAATTCTGGATATCACTCGCTTTTAACTAAATCTGTCGAGTCTGGGGCTTCGTATGATGAGATTTTGTCAGAATATAAGAATCAAATAGGTTTGGAAGGCAGAACCGTTTTAAAAGCAATGGTTTTAAGTAGGGATGCAAGCAAAGCACAATGAAAAGACTAGATCCCCCTAATATATCTTTTAACGACATGTTGGTAAAGTGCTCAGAAGGAATGGAACAAGTTAATGTTCGAAACAATTTTATTTTGGTTTTTCCAGTTTTTCACGTAAAAGAACAACAATACCAAGCATTAAGTTTAGCTGGCAACTTATACACATACCCTAAGGTAAATCCTTTAGCTAATACAACCCTAGTTGTTGGACATCTGACAAAAAGGAAATTAATTAATTTATATGAAAATTATTTACGTGATAAAAACAAACCTGCAAGAGATTATTATGATGCTTTGTTGGTTTCTTCTGGAGAGCGTTGCCCATTTTGTGGGGATATAGGTCAAACTAAAAATTTAGATCACTTTTTACCAAAAGCTCATTTTCCTGAGTTTTCAGTAATGCCATTGAATTTAGTGCCATCATGCCGTGATTGCAATATGGGTGAGAAAGGCCAATCTTACGCTACCGTAGCAGATGAACAACCGATTCACCCCTATGTAGATAAAGCTGTTTTTTATCAGGAACAATGGGTATTTGCTGAGTATATTGACGAAGATGATGGAGCTTTTCGCTATTATGTTAATTGCCCAGATGCATGGAATCAGGAAGATAAAAATAGAGCGGCTAATCATTTTAATGCTTTAGACTTAGCCAGTAGATATCGGTTAGAGGCAGGGAAGCATTTAAGTGAAGTGATTGATCAAAAAAATGCCTTTACACAAAGTGTTCTAAGGCTAGCGCCATTAGTAACACTTCAAGAAATAAAAACAGAGTTTATTAGCTCAAACCTTATGCCAATAATACAATCTACCCAGTTTTCTAATCATTGGAAAAAAGTAATGTACCAATGCTTAGCAAATTCAGTCACATTCTTTGAGGGATAGCTTGGTTGTTAACCATATAGATAAGTAAGGACAGACACTGCTAAAAAGTAGTGTCATCATGGTTAGGTGTAAGCCCAGTTTTTAGCAACCAGAATTTAACAAGTCAAAGCACGCGGACATGATAAAGCTGTCACTTTTTTTGTTCCAAAAAACCACAAACTTCACTATGCCGGTGTTTGAGGCGTTAGGGCGCTTCCCATCCATAGAGCGTTATCGCAGACTCGGAAAATACGACTTTAGGATCTAGAATGAAAATTGATGTTGCATGTAAAAAAGGTAGTAGCAATAAAGCAAAAGGTGATCTTTTAGAAGAGCTAGCGAAGAAACTTCTATTGGCGCAAAATTATGATGTTATCGATGAAATAAGAATTGTTGGTGCTGAATTAGATCTTCTTTGCAAACACAGAGTCAATGGAAAGGTTATTTATGTGGAATGTAAGGCTCAAAAAGATAACATTTCTGCACCTATATTAAGGCAACTATGGGGCACTGTAGATTGTGAAGATTATTCTGAAGGATGGATAATTTCGACATCTGAATTTACTAAAGATGCTAAAGGGTTTGTTGAGAACTGGAAGTTAAAGCCTAAAGAAAAATCAGAGAGGTTAAGTTTTTACCAACCATCGGTAATTGTTGAAGCCTTGAAAAGCTCATCAATTATTAGTGAACCACCCAGATATTCTGCGGAGCAATTTATTGGTGATCCAGAAGAACTTGGTGGCTGGACCCTACTACTGTCTGATTTCGGTATGTATTGGTGTGTTTATACGTTGAAGGGTGGAGCTCCTTATGGGGTCTTGGTTTATAACGCTTCAAGCGGAAAACATATTCGTGACAAGGATACCATTTTAAATTTATCTACTTTAGAAACAACTATCGCAGACTATGATCTTAGAGTTGGTATACACGAAGAAAAGGCAACTGTTAGACCAGCATCAAAAAAATTACCACCTGTTGTACAGGTTCAAATTGGCGAGTCATGGGATGATTACCGTCCTGCTCGCCCAGAGGACTTTGTAGGGCGTGATACTACCCAAAAAGAAATATTGAAATTCCTAAGTTCAGCAAAAGAAAATTCAGGAACAAGAATATTCGCTATAACTGGGAACTCAGGACTCGGAAAAAGCTCTCTTATTGCGAAGCTTAGAGATAGATCTAGAAACAAACATTACAAAAATAAATACTTTGTATATGCGGTAGATGTTCGTGGAGCTCGTGAGCCTTCGTATATCCCAGCTTCATTGATTGCGTCTTTAAGGGAAGCTCAAAAAGCTGGCTTTGGCGACGAAATTGAAATAAGCCTTACAGATCCGAGCTCCCCACTAAACTCTAGTAGTATTCAAAGCTACTTAGAGTCGTTAGGGCGAAAAGATCAGGTTGTATGTTTGGTATTTGATCAGTTTGAAGAGCTTTACTCTAAGTCTGAGTTATTCGGGATATTCAATGCAGCAAAAGATCTAATGCTTGACGTTGCAAGCAGTCAAAGTAATTTGGTCCTGGGGTTTGCATGGAAGACAGATAGCACTACGCAACAGGACCATCCAGCCTATCATTTATGGCATGAGCTGGCTGACCATAGGAAAGAGTTCCGTTTAGATGTTTTTGAAAGTGGTGAGATTTCAAATTCAATTACAAAATTTGAAAAGGAAATTAATCAAAAAATATCTGCCGAAACTAGACATCAAATTTCTGAGGTTAGTCAGGGATTTCCATGGCTGTTAAAAAAACTATGTATAAATATATTTGAAGGTATGGCAAAGGGTGAGAAAGCTGATGCGGTACTTCTTGATTTAGATGTTGAGCGCCTCTTTCAAGCAGACTTAAATATTCTATCACCTCAAGAATTAGTATGTTTAAAGCTTATTGCCCAGAAAGCTCCTGCTGATTGGAGTGAGATTATTGAAATTTCCGGTGCTACAGTTTTGAATAACTTAGTCCATAAACGATTAGTAATAAAAAGTGGAGACAGGCTTAATGTGTATTGGGATATTTTTAAAGATTATCTTTTAACGGGAAAAGTTCCTGTAGTGCCTTATAACTACATACCAACATCAGACCCGTCATCAATACTAAATATATGTACCAAATTAAAAGTTAATGAGTTCACTGACTCTGCAAATATAGGAAGTATGGTAGGACTAGGTGAGAAGACTATATGGAATATTGGTGCTGATTTAGCGATGTTTGGTTTGGCTGAAAGAGATGGGACATCTTTTAAGATAAGTAAAAAACTTGGGGCAAGTGACGAAATCTCTATATTGAATCAATTACGAGAGACTCTTGGAAAACACTCCCTAAAAGTATCTTTATATAAAAATTATTCTGGAAAAACGATAACCCAAAATACTGTACGTGAGGCTTTTAAAGAGTGTATACCAAAAGCGAAATTTGGAGTGAAGACTTGGAACACCTATGCTAATAGATTAACGAATTACCTTATTTATACCGGATATCTTTTAAGAGCCGGAAACGATTTGGTTGTGCAAGACTCTGGCGCAGCTATTCTGGACAGAACTGACCTTGCGCGACGTGGAAAGCAGCGTGGAAAGGTTTTCTCAGTTTCAGTTTCTCCTTTTGCTGCTTTTACTACCTTAAGTGCTATACCAAAATCCGGATCAAAAGTTGAAACCATTAAACGAAATGAGCTTTCTGTTTTAAAAAGGTTCGAATTGGTGACCATTAAAGATAGTGAGGTGTTTCCAAATTCTGAATCAATTGAAAAATCCGGTGGCGCTAAAGAAGCTATATGGGCCGCTGCGAAAAATGAAAGTTCACTGTTGCGATGTGTTGATATTTTGCAAGATAATCCAAATATTCTTGCTAAAGATATGGCTGCTAAAATTTCTGATGAAAATAATTTAAAGTGGTCAGAAGGGTCAAAAACAAGAAACGGTGGAATATTAAAACAGTGGTCTTTATGGGTTAAAGAAGGTTTGGAGCTGACTGAGATACCTGCGCCTCCCGGACGCCCTAACAAGTCAAAGCAAACGGACGCAAAAATCAACGCCGATGTTTGAGGTGTTAGTAATCTTAAATAGGAAATAATGATGTCATACCTTGAGCCTTTGTATTTGAATGAGAAAATGGTATTGAACGCTGCAGCTTACCTATTTAAGGGGGTAGGGTCACAGTCCGAGGAAAAAAACACCTCTTCCACTAATAGCCAGGCTAATGCGAAAGTAGGTATTTCCTTTTTGCAAGGACTACTTGGGAAAGCAGAGTTTGGTGTGGATGGAAAAAGTGCAAACTCTAGTGAAGTAACAACTGTAAAGCGGTACACCTTAGGAGGTTTACATATGACAGTTGTTGACGAGCTCGAAGAAAGAAAAGATATTAAGAGTGCACTAGACGCAAATATGTCAAAAGGTCAATATATTAAGACTAACGCTATACTTCAGCCTGTCGATCTTTTTCAGCTTGTCGAAACACTTCAAACTTCCACACCGTTAATTATCCAAGCATTAAAGCACTTTGGCGTAAAATTTGGTATTCAAAAGAAATCACTTGAAGAATATCTTAAATATGAGAAACCACTAGTGCAATTAATAGATGCTATCGAACAAGACTATTTAAAGTCTAAACAGCTTGAAATGATTTTATGTGATCCGAAAACTGGAATTCCATTTGGGGTAGTTGATTTAGATGTAACCGATTACGATCCGAAAGAAATCAAAGCTAAACTTACAGATGGTGAGTTTACAGTGATTGGAAAGCTGACTAAGCGTATTGATGATGGTGAGACTTTGAGTTTAGTACAAAGAACATTTTTATCATATATTATGGACGTTTTAGATAAGTTAATGGCTGTAACTAATGATATTGAAAGCTTGAATAATTATAGAGGCTCAATTGATCATGCTAAGCCATTTGTTGAGCAGTTTTGTCGACTATCAATAAATGGACCTGCTTATAGAATGATAGCAATGTCTGTATGTGCATAATTACTAACAAGTCAAAGCACTCGGGTGCAGTTATTCTGCACCGGTGTTTGAGGCGTTAGAGCTCAAGTAGTATCAAGTATCAGCATTATTAAAGGTTATAAATGCAAAACCTAGTAAAGAAAACACTTTATCTTTTTTTATGGATTACAGGCCTGACAGCTGTTATCACTTTCGTAGGCATCGGTTATTCTTGGTTTTTTTCGGAAGCCAAAGAGCTTCCTCATTTAAAGCTGTTAATAGGCTCGGTAATAATTGAGGTTGCTGCAGTAATTCTGATGCTCGCAAAAAAAGGGATGAAGTACCTACCTGATACACAAACGGATAAAGAACCAAAAGATACTCTGAAATTCATGGAAGATTTTATATCCACAGGAACAAGTGCAACGGTTGTTAGTAATAGAGTTTCTTGGCTTGCAGGTAACGATAAACTTATATCCATTCTTCAATCTAAAGTTGAGAGTGGGACTCGTATTGAAATTATAACGCCTAATGAAGTTCCTGATGCACTAAGAGAAAACCTGAAGGGGGCATCCTTTATAATTACAAAAGAAAATATTTCCCCAGAAGCTAGGTTCACTTTAGTCAATGGTGACCGTAGCGGTGCTGAAAAACTTGCTATTGCACGAGGCGTGCACCCTGATCATGAAATCACAATTTTTGATAATAATTCTGGCCCGCAAATAATTGCAATGGCGAAAGATATAATTAGAAAGTCAAAGGAGTTGGCTGATGCCACAGAGATGGTGTGATTCGGCTCAAATACGTCGAGAGCAAATTGAGTCAGGTGCTGACTTAACATTTAATGAGGTATTTCAACCGCTTATCGTAAGTCGTATTCAGAGCCTTTCTCCTAGTAATATTCTGGAAGTTGGTGCTGGTACTGGTCACATATCCAAAGAGCTATTCAAATTAGGCTTTCCTGTTACCGCAATAGAACCTTCTGTAGGTATGTATGAAGTAGCTCAAGACGTTTTGTCCTCAACAGACGTTAGATTGATCAACTGTACTTCATTTGAGCTAGAAACAGATAAGACTTATGAGGTTGCTTTTTCACATCTTGTTGCACACGTTGTTGATGATCTGTCAGGATTCTTTGAATCGGTTGGGCAGCATTTAGCAAAGAACGGTCACTTTATTTTTTCGATTCCTCACCCTTGTTTTTATAATGAATATAAGAGTTTTTTCGAGGATGAGTATAATTATATGGTGCCAATTACAAAGAGCGTATCATTTACCATCACCAAAGACTCAGAAAATGAAATAAGTGGCGTTCCGTATCATCACAGGCCTTTGTCAGATTACTTTAATAATCTGGTTAAGTCGGGCTTTGCAATTGACAGATTTGATGAAACTTATCCAGATGATGGGATACAAGAAAAATATGGAGCTAGGTGGGAGACCCCACGATACTGCATGTTTACATGCAAAAAGTTCTAACAAGCGCATGTTGTCGGACTCGTTTTCCGCTGCGCTCCAAATTGCCGCAGAGCAAGGCGTTATTTTATGAAAGTAAGGTGGGCGCGTTAATAAATGCCGCTATGAAAATAGTTTTTTGGCATACAAACACTCTTTTCGTGAGAGCTATTTAGAGGGTGAGTGATGAGCTTAAGTATTTCACTCCAGCTACTGAGCAATCTTTTAGTACTATATTTTGGTATTCATACCAAAACTAAAGTGTTGATTAATAAGGGTTTAAGTAGGTTTAGGTACCGCTTGAGTAGTACTACCCAGAAAATGTATACCGCACCGCAAAAAAAGTTTGCCGTGCGTGATGAGAAGCAGGTACTGGATGAGATCCAGCGTGTTGCTGAGCAGAGGATTGTTCAACGGGTGTTTTTAGCTGACGGTGATGCCATGGCATTATCCACCCGTCGTCTGTTGACCATTTTACAGGCCATTGCCGAGCATCTGCCAACAGTGCACAGGGTGACCAGTTATTGCTTACCCAGCAACTTAAAGAATAAGTCGGTCAGCGAGTTACAAGAACTGGCTGATGCTGGTTTGAAAATGGTTTATGTCGGTGCCGAGTCGGGAGACGATGAGGTGTTGCAGCTGGTTAATAAAGGCGAAACCTACGCCTCAACTTTAAGCGCTTTAAACAAACTGGGTGATGCAGGTATTAAGCGCTCAGTGATGATTCTCAATGGTTTAGGTGGACGTTCCTTAAGCGAGCAACATGCGGATCAGTCAGCGGCCTTAATGAATGAGACTCAGCCGGAATTTCTCTCTACTTTAGTGGTGAGTTTCCCAATGGGTGATGCTCGCTTTAAGCAGCGTTTTGCGGAATTTGAGCCGCTGGATCAACAGGGTTTATTTATAGAGCTGCAACGTTTTATCAGCCAGCTTGAGCTGGAAAAAACAGTATTCCGTAGCGACCATGCCTCCAACTATTTGCCCCTTAAAGGCAACTTGGGTGCTGATAAACAGCGCTTTTTAGCCCAGTTGAAACAGGCGATTGAGCAGCCGGAGACAATGGCATTGCGCCAGGAGTGGCAACGCGGTCTTTAGTTTTGAGTAAGAGTGCCTTGCGGTGTTCTGTTCAATTTTAGGGAATGGAAAAAGTGTTGTTGGCCAAAGCCGGCATACGCACACTCTGTTGCTCAGCGCCGTGTGGCGCTGGAAGCCTCATCATCGCTGCGACCAGTGTCGAGATGGCCCCAGATTAGTTGCCAAGCGATGATCAGCAAGACGGTGAAGCCGAGGATGATCAGACTCAGGCCGAGTCGCTGTTGATCTCCGAGTAGATAATTGGTACACAGGCGCTGTGGCGAAATCAGGTACAGCCAGCCCAGACGCAGAGCCATGGCCATAACTTCAGCCAAAACAATGCCGCGCACGACGAAGCCCGCCCGTGGCCAGCTCAGCGCTATGGGTAGGCCGATCAGCAGCGGCACGCTAATGAATTTCGCTAAAGTGACTGCTGGCTCCTCGACTGCTGCATCCATGGCCCTTGGCAGCATCCACAGCAAACCAGCCAAAGAAGCCAGCAACAGACCACTGATTCCAACATGATCCCATTGGGCTAGACGTCGCTTGAACGTTGTTGGAATACCTTGGGCAACTGCCCAGCCAGCCACGGCCAGCAATGGGAGTTGCACCAGCATCTGATAGGTCATGGTTGCCTCAAGCAGCTGTCGCATAACTGGGACGGAGAGTAATGCCCACAGCATGGTGCCGGCTAGGCTGATGCGCTGACGAACAGTCAAAGCGCTGACCGCTGCATAATGTAGTCCACTGCGCCACTGGCATCGTTCCAGTCGCGAATCGCCACCAGCTGGCCGTTTGGGTCCACTACATTAATGGCTGCATTGTGTACGAAGCCACCCATGTCATCCGCCACTGCGGTCACCCCGAACACGCGCATCAGCGCTTTACGTCCATCGTCATTGACTGCTCGCGCGGCGATCCAGCCCGCGCCTTGATTGCCGAAGCGGTGTTGATAGTCAGCCAGTTCTTTAGGGCCATCGCGGGGGTCGAAACTGATGCTGAGCAGTAGCACTTGTTCGGCGGCAATTGCTTCGGCTAGCTGGCGCTGTAGCTGGGCAAATTCGTTGCCCTGTGCCGAGCAGTAGGTCTCGCAACGGGTGTAGATAAAGTCGACCAATAACCAGCGACCACGCAGCGTGCTGAAGTTGCTGTACTCAGCTTGGGCGGTCTGCAATGTCACTGGCGGAATGGTACGAGGATGTTCGTTGATACTGATGCGCCGCGCCGTCTCACTGGTAAAGGCACGCAAGCCATCGGTAGCGTAAAACAACGCCGCAAGGCCTGCTACCAGTACCAGCAGGCTGGCCAATAAGGTGCGTAATGCTTTCACGGTTGGGGACCTGCAGTTGGTGCTTTAAGTAGGCCAATGCCGATACGGAGAACAAAATAGAGCATGGCCAATACCACCAAGAGCGCGCCGATCGAGCCAATTTTATCGATAAAAACCCAGCTAGGTAGGTGCGTGGACATCCGTCGTGCCACACTCATATGGCCAGCATAAAGAAAGGCCAAGACGAAAATCAGTCCACCGAGCAAAAACAGCGCGAAGCCCAGTCGATCGCTTTGACTGTTTGGTGGCGTATTAACCCGCCAGCCGCAGACGTGGAGCAGCAGTGCTAACACCATGGGTAGCACTCCGAGTAGAATGTAAAAGTGAAAGTGTCCAGGCACCCACTGGGTGTTATGCATCACCTGATTGACGCGAATGGTACCGTCGAGAATCGCCGGCCAAATGCCGGCAGCCCAACCAAACAACGACAGAATCATCAGTTGTGATGGTAGATTCCAGCGCATATTAGATCGATAGATATTGGTTAGCGCACCATACACTGTGACCAGAAATACCGGGAAACCAGCACTCCATGACACCACTTGGCCTATTACCGTCAGCCAAGTTGGCTGCACATAATCCATCATCAGGTGATGGGGGAAAACGATGATTACAAATACAGTGCTGGCCGCCCATGACCACAAAAATGGCCGTGAAATCGGATAGGGCTTGCCTGAGTAGCGCGGTAACAATTCATAAACGGCAATAACACCCATATAAATCGTCGCGTTGATATACATATGACCAAACCAATAGATCAGGTTCTTGGCCAGCAACGGGTTAAGTAGCATATCTGGGTAATAGATATTGACCAAACTCATCACCAAAACTACCGCGCCAGCGAGGATACCCAACGAATTTGCAATAATCACCATGCTGCTGGCAACTACAGCTTTAGGATGCTCAGGATCGATAGTGCCGCCAAAGAGCCACTGCAAGCCAAGTGCGCGACCGAGATTGCCATGCACCTTGATAATTGCCGCTGCGGCGTCCAGATAGAAAATCAACATGCCAATGCCGATCAGTAAATAACCCAACATAAACAACGCTGCGGCATTACCGCTCCACAGGCCCATACTTTTGACTGGCAGAGGGTAGAGAAACGTCCATAAAGCACCGTAACCTTCGACAAAAATCGCCCAAATGATACACAGCGCGCCGAGCATAAACAGCACATAGTTGGTGACAAATGCCCATAAACGCAGCCGAACATATTGACGCAGAAAGAACCACATCACTGCGGTGGTGGCCAGCGCTGTGGTGCCAACCATGCCGGCACCGTGCATGGACAGAATACGGTAGAATAGATCCGGCGCCAGTGGTAACCAACTGGCTTGACTAGTGCGCATGCTCAGTCCGAGGAGCATCATCAGTAAAAACAGCAACAAGGAGGTGATCATGTACAGATTGAATACACTACGCTCACCGCCTTTAAGACGCTCTTGCTCGGGGTACAGGGTCAGAGTCGTCATTGCTAGTCTCCCGTTGCTGAAATGACCTTTAATTGGGCAGTCATGGTTGCGTGGGCAACGCCGCAAAACTCCAAGCACATAATGGTGTAGGTGCCCGGCTCGGTAAAAGTATGCAGTAGTTTATTGGTGTAACCAGGCATGGCTTGAGTTTGGTTGATGATGCGGTCATCGGCTGCATACAAGGCGAAGCCGTGATTGACATCCTTGCTGGTGACGCGGAACTCCACCGGACTGCCGACTTGTACGGTATTTGGCTCGATCAGCCAGTACCATTGGCCACCGGTTACATTAACCACCTGAGTGGCACCGAGTGAGCCGAATTGGGGCGCAATAGGGAAGTTGTGCAAGGTGACATAGCTACCAGCAACAAAAGCGCTTAACAGCGCGCCAAACAGCCAGCGCCGCAGCACATTGGACCTGTGTGCAACTTGCCGCAGGCCAGCTTCATCAGCGGGTTTGCTGGCTTGGCGGAGCACATAGATAAAACCCAGAGCAATCAAGCCAATGCCCAGCAACGTGAGCAGCCAAATGAGGTCTTGAATAACCATGGCATCCCCCTTGCAAGAGACGTTTAGAACCACTATCTGCCAGCTCTATCTGGCTGTCAAGATAAGCTTTGCAACGCTGCTGGCAGTGCTATTTTAGGGCATCAAAGGTCACCTTTATTGCGGCGCTAACAAGGATTCGCTAGCTTGGCGCAGCAGATGCAGAGCAGCTCAAGTTAATGACCCTAGGCATGTCGCTGATGCCTAGGTGGATTAGAGCGTATAAAGCTGCAACAAAGCTTGCGCGAAGTCTGATTGACTCAATGCTGGTTGTGGCGGGCAGGGGCAAGAGCATGGGCGTTGCGCCTATTTTCAAGCAGGCTGGCTGGAAATTTTACAATAATAAATCTCCAGATTTGTTACGCTCAGCACCGTACTTGTTTAGTCCTAACCCTTAAAGATGACAGAATTCTATGTCTACCCCTGATCATAACGATACTTTGCAGCGTTTAGCTGATAGCGCCAAGCGGCTGGCGTATAATGCTGATTGGAATCCAAGCCAAAACGGAGACAGCGACATGCGCATTGCCCGTGATGGCCGTTGGTTTTATCAAGGCAGTGAAATTAAGCGACCCGCTTTAATAGAACTTTTTTCTCGCTTATTGCGCCGTGAAGGTGAACAGTACTTTCTGGTTACGCCGGTGGAAAAACTCAGCATTACGGTGGATGATGCACCGTTTGTCTCTATCAGTATCGATGTGCAAGGCGCAGGTGTAGAACAGGTGGTGTATGTTACCACCAACTTAGCTGACACTGTAAGCATTGGCCCAGAGCACCCGCTCAGAGTGGAGATCGATCCAGATAGCCAAGAACCATCACCCTATGTCTCCATTGGCGATAATCTGCCTGTGTTATTGCAGCGCAGTGATTTTTACCAACTGGTTGAATACTCCGAACAGCGCACTGTAGATGGACAGCAGGTGCTTGGTGTATTGAGTCAGGGGGCGTTTTATACCTTGGGTGCGCTGTAAGTCAGTTACGAATCTACGCAGCTTGTAAATTGGCGCTTCAGCCCCCATATCTATATTTAAATCTAATATTTGTGTGCAATTATTATGACTTTGGCGTTATCCATTAAACAGTTAAGAAAAAGCTATGCAAATGGCTTTGAAGCCCTGAAAGGGGTTGATTTAGAGGTTGAAGAAGGTGATTTTTTTGCCCTGTTAGGTCCTAACGGTGCGGGTAAGTCCACCACCATTGGTGTGCTGTCCACTTTGGTCAATAAAACCAGTGGCAGTGTGCAGGTGTTTGGTCATGATTTGGACACTGACCCGCTGGCGTTAAAGCGCTGCATTGGTTTGGTGCCACAAGAATTCAACTTTAATCAGTTTGAAACTGCGCTGAATATTTTAACTACGCAAGCGGGTTACTATGGCATTAAGCTCAAAGAGTCCCGTGTACGCGCAGAACAACTGCTTAAACAGTTGGGCCTGTGGGATAAGCGTAATGAAGCGTCGCGGATGCTCTCCGGTGGGATGAAACGTCGCCTAATGATTGCTCGTGCTTTAATGCATCAGCCGCGCTTATTAATTCTCGATGAGCCCACTGCTGGGGTTGATATCGAGTTGCGCCGTTCAATGTGGGAATACCTTACTGAGCTGAATAAGCAGGGCACCACGATTATTCTTACCACGCATTATTTAGAAGAAGCGGAACAGCTATGCCGCAATATTGCCATTATTGATCATGGCACCATTGTCGAAAATACCAGTATGCGTGAGCTGTTAGGTCAGTTATCCAAAGAAACCTTTCTGCTTGATTTAAAGCAGACGCAAACACAAGCTCCAGACTTGGATGGCTATCCAGCACACTTAGTGGATGAGTGCACATTGCAAGTGCAGGTGGAAAAACGCCGTGGCTTAACGGACTTATTTAATCAATTATCAGCCCAAGGCGTTGAAGTATTGAGTTTGCGCAATAAAAGTAACCGGCTAGAGGAGTTGTTTGTGTCATTGGTAGAGAAAAACCTAGGGGGAGATGAGGCATGAGCCCTGAACTAAAGTCCAACTTGGTTGCGTTACAAACCATTGTCTACCGCGAAGCCCGACGCTTTCTGCGTATTTGGCCACAAACCCTGCTGCCGCCAGCAATTACCATGGTGTTGTACTTTGTTATCTTCGGTAATCTGATTGGTAGCCAAATTGGTGATATGCGCGGCTTTACCTATATGCAGTTTATTGTGCCGGGCTTAATTATGATGTCGGTGATTACCAACTCATACAGTAACGTGGTATCGAGCTTTTTTAGTGCCAAATTCCAGCACTCTATTGAAGAGTTGATGGTGTCGCCGGTGTCGCCACATACCATTTTGATTGGTTATGTGATTGGCGGCATTCTACGTGGCTTAGGCGTAGCAACCATTGTGACAATTTTATCCTTGCTGTTTACCAAGCTGCAGGTGCATAACCTAGCGATTACCTTGGTGGTGATTATCTGTACCTCGGCAGTATTTGCTTTGGGCGGTTTTCTCAACGCAATATTTGCCCGCAATTTTGATGATATTTCGATTATTCCAGCCTTTGTGCTGACTCCATTAACCTATCTTGGTGGGGTGTTCTTTTCGATTGATATGTTGGGTCCGTTCTGGAAAACCCTCTCGATGGGCAACCCGATTTTGCATATGGTGAATGCTTTCCGTTATGGGATTTTAGGCGTTTCAGATATTGATATCAGTGTGGCAATTAGTTTGATGCTGCTGACGGCTGTGATTCTATATGTGACGTGTGTGCGCTTATTAATTTCTGGCCGCGGCATGCGCACTTAAGCACTTGCTTGCTAGGTATTTAAGCTTGGCTATCGCTCATGGTATAGGTGGGTAAGCCCCATGCAAGATTATCAATGGATGCTGGAGTTTGGCATCAACCGTTTTGGCTCTTTAGCTGCTTTAGAGGCACGCTTGCCAATCCCAGCAACTGCTGCTCAATTGGCAGCAGTGAGCGATGACAGGTATTTATCCCTGATATCGCGCCGAGTCTTTCGCGCTGGTTTGCGCCACAGTGTTGTAGATGCCAAATGGCCGAATTTTGAACAGGTGTTTTGGGGGTTTGCACCAGAGAAAGTGGTGCTGTTAAGTGCTGAGCACATTGAGCGTTTGCTGCAAGATACGCGGATTATTCGCCATTTAGGTAAATTGAAAAGCGTGCCGCGCAATGCACAAATGGTGTTGGATATTGCCCATAAATACGGAAGCTTCGGTGCTTTTTTAGCGCAATGGCCCATAGAGGATATTGTTGGCTTGTGGCGTTACTTAGCTAAACAGGGCTATCAGTTGGGCGGTTTATCCGCGCCAAGTTTTTTGCGTATGGCCGGTAAAGATACCTTTATGCCGAGTAAGGATGTGGTCGCTGCATTGGTGGCGCAAAATATAGTGACAAAACAGCCTAGCAGTCAACGTGATTTGGCCGCAGTGCAAGAGGCTTTTAATATCTGGCATAAACAAAGCGGACGGCCTCTATCTCAGCTTTCCATGCTCCTCGCTCTGACGACCAACCATTAATAAAGTCACATTTGTTGACGGTTAAGTTTGCACTTTGTGACAATGCAAGGCATATTGCAACCTTAAATAAACTTAGTACCATATTTGTATGTCTAAATTAATCAAAATCCTTGCTTGCGGCGTAAGCTGCTTAGCGCTGAGTTCTTGTGCGAGTTTTGGTCCAGATGAGCATGAAAGTGACTTGGCTAAACGTGATCAGCTCGAACTTAATTCGCGCGCCTTGGTTGCTGTATTAGAGCGTTTTGATGATGCACAGCAAGCAGCTGTAGAGCTCAATGATGGCACTGCTTTTAAAGAGTATAAGTTGCCTGCACTGAGTGAAAGTTTATTGCAGCGTGGCAAAACCTTAATGGGTACGCCTTATGTGTGGGGCGGTTCTAGCATCAACACAGGTTTTGATTGCAGCGGTTTTGTCAGCCATGTCTTTAAAGAAGAGCTTGGGATTAACCTGCCGCGCACCACTGCGCAGATGATCCAGATGGATGCGCCAGTCATTGCCCGCAATGATTTAGTTCCAGGTGACTTGATCTTATTTAATAATCAAGGCCGTGGCCGGGTCAGTCATGTGGGTATCTATATGGGCGATGGTGAGTTTATCCATTCATCCAGTAAGCGCAGTGGCGGGGTACGGGTGGATAAACTCAGTAACAGCTACTGGAATGCCAGTTATTTAGAAGCTAAGCGGGTTTTAACCCCAGAGCAAATTATTCCAGCTCTAGCAACCGGACAGCTATTGTCGAACGCAAGTCAGTAATATAAAATATAGTTTCAAAATACCGCTGCGGGTTGCCCCAGCGGTATTTTTTTGCCTAATGTATCAGTTTCGCGTAAGGCTTCGTACTTTGAATGTGAGGATGGGTACATGCGGCTAAAAAATTCTTGCGGTCGGGCATGTCGGGCATAGCCGTCTAGCACTAGTAAGCCCCGCCCTGAAGGACGGGGAGGGTGTCAAAGATTGAGTAAGTCAGCAACGTAATCGGCGTCTTTGTCACCACGGCCGGATAGGTTGACCAAAATAGTCTGCTCAGCTGAAAGGGTGGGGGCTTTGCGCATTGCCCACGCCACGGCATGGGCGCTTTCCAATGCTGGAATAATGCCTTCAACGCGAGATAAGCGCATAAAGGCATCCAAGCATTCTTTATCGGTCACACTGTCGTATTGCACGCGGCCCAAGTCTTTTAAATAGCTGTGCTGGGGGCCCACACCTGGGTAATCTAAACCTGAGGCGATAGAGTGCACTGAGGCTGGGTTACCGTCTGCATCTTCTAATACATAGCAGGCCATGCCGTGCAGTTGACCTGGTTTGCCTTTGCTTAGTGAGGCAGAGTGACGCTGGGTGTCTAAGCCTTCACCAGCCGGCTCAACCCCGACCAATTGCACAGCGCTGTCGTTTAAAAACGCAGTAAACATACCAATCGCATTGGAGCCACCGCCAACACAGGCGGTGACATAGTCAGGTAGGCGGTGCTGGCGCTCAAGGAACTGCTCACGGGCTTCTTTGCCAATCACCGACTGGAAGTCACGGACCATGCGTGGGAATGGGTGTGGGCCGACCACAGAGCCAATTGCATAAATAAATTCGTCAGGGTTTTTTAGATACTCTTCAAAGGCACTATCGACCGCTTCTTTGAGGGTGGCAGCGCCGGCAGTGACCGGCACCAGGGTTGCGCCTAAGATTTTCATCTTCACCACATTGGGGTGTTCTTTCTCGATATCCGACTGACCCATATGGATTTCGCATGGAATCCCTACCAGTGCGCAAGCGGTGGCTAAAGCCACACCGTGTTGACCGGCGCCAGTTTCGGCAATCACTTTCTTTTTGCCCATAAACTTTGCCAGTAAAGCTTCGCCAAGGCAGTGGTTGATTTTGTGCGCACCGGTGTGGTTGAGGTCTTCACGCTTTAAATAAATTTGCGCGCCGCCAAGCTGCTCGCTTAAACGTTTAGCGTGAAATATAGGGCTGGGGCGACCCACATAATCGGCAAACAAACTGGCCAGTTCTGTTTGAAACTCAGGGCAGGCGCAAATCTCATCGTAGGATGTGTTGATATCATCCATGATTTTTTTCAAGTGCTCTGGAACGTACTGACCACCATAGGGGCCAAAGTAACCTTGGGCGTCGGGCATAGCAGCAAAAGAACCAGTGCTCATTGGTGAAATCATCCTTCAAAAAATATTGGCATACCAAGGCATGCTTTTAACATCGGTTTCGCGCCACGATAAGCGCAGTTAGAGGCTGCAGTTGAATGCAGAGGTGTTGTTGCAGTGTGCATTGCAGCGGCTGATGCACACTGCTTAGTGTACTAAATGTCGGTTTGCTTGGCGTCTGGACGCATATATAAGGTCAAACCTTTGAGAAATTGGCGCAGCAGCTGATCACCACACTCACGGTAATTGCTGTGTCCAACTTTTCTAAATAAGGCGCTGAGTTCTGGTTTCGACACTTCAAAATCCACTGAATATAAAATATCCAATAAATCCGCTTCGTGTAAGGCAAAGGCCACCCGTAGCTTCTTTAAAATTGTATTGTTGCTCAGTGGCAACTCTGTCGGCGGTGCAGGGTGTGGGCTAGGACCGCGGCGGTTAACGATTAAAGCATCTAAAAAGCCAACCATTAGCTCATCGTGCAAGAGTACAAAAGACTCATCCTCTTCACTGGCCAAGTAGCTGCGCAAGGTGGCTATGTCCAGTTCAGGCTCAACTTCATGAAACATCTCTAAGAGTGAGCTGTCGCTGAGGTTAAGGGTGTAGCGAAGGCTACGCAGTACATCATTATTAAGCATAGGGTTTCTCAGTTAACTGTTTTATTTTGAATAATGGGTTAAAACTTTTGGCTGGCAGGGCAGTAGCGCCATTGGCCCAAGGGTAATTTGCCCATGGATACAGCACCAATGCGAATGCGTTTCATCGACAACACCTCTAAGCCAATACTGGCGCACAAGCGTTCGATCACACCTGCTGACGGATCTTTTAGGACCATGCGCAGATGCTGTTCACTTTGTTGGCTGGCTTTGCAGCCGGGCAAAGCAACACCGTTGATCATTTGTGCACGGGTGATACGTTTAAGTTGTGCTGCGCTGATTTCACCCGCCACTTGCACCACGTACTCTTGCTCAAGACGAGTACGGTCATCGGTCAATTTACGCAGAGTGCGCCAGTCTTGGGTAAAGACCTGTAGGCCAGTGGCTTGATCTTGCAAAGGCAGCTCGCTGCTAAGGCGGGCAAAGTGACCTTTGAGCTGGATAATCCCGCTGGGATCATCTGCCCAATGTGTCTCAGGTGTCAGTAGAGCCAACTGCTGCTCAAGGGTAACCTTAGGCATCAACGGTTGATTGAGCAGTAGGGTCGTTGGCGCTAAGGGCTCGGCAACAGCATCAGGCCGCAGCTCAACCTGCTGATCAGTAATAGGAAGCTGCGGCTCATCAATGGTGACACCATTGACCAGCACCCAGCCCCCTTCAATATAAAGCTGGGCTTCACGGCGTGAGCAGCCAATTAAATCAATTAAATGTTTGGAAAGACGCACTGAATCAGACATAAGAAAAGGCCAAAAGAGGAGGCCATAGTATACTGGGTCTCGATGATTTATACAGTGCACGGCTAACATTGTGCATACAACGAACTATTGTTAATGCTGCTGGCGCGCAATACAGGTACAATCCCCGCCCTTTAACGCATCCGCGTCTCTACTATTCAGGATTTATTTGTGATTTCCACCGCTAATATCACCATGCAATTTGGTGCAAAACCGCTGTTTGAAGATGTCTCTGTTAAGTTTGGCAACCGTAATCGCTATGGTTTAATTGGCGCCAATGGCAGTGGTAAATCCACTTTTATGAAAATCCTTGGTGGAGAGCTTGAGCCGTCTGGCGGTCATGTGATGCTGGAGCCCAATACCCGTTTAGGTAAATTGCGCCAAGATCAATTTGCCTACGAAGAGTTTAGCGTGATTGATACGGTGATTATGGGTCACGAAGAGTTGTGGAAAGTTAAAGCCGAACGTGACCGTATTTATTCGCTGGCAGAAATGAGCGAAGACGATGGTATGGCAGTGGCGGAATTGGAAACTGAGTTCGCCGAAATGGACGGCTATACCGCGGAATCCCGTGCCGGCGAACTGTTACTAGGGCTGGGTATTGCGGTGCAAGAGCACTTTGGCTTAATGAGTGAAGTGGCGCCAGGCTGGAAATTACGGGTGCTGTTAGCTCAAGCCTTGTTCTCCGATCCAGACGTATTACTGCTGGATGAGCCGACTAACCACTTGGATATTAATACCATTCGTTGGCTGGAAGAAATACTCAGTAACCGCAACAGCACCATGGTGATTATTTCCCACGATAGACACTTTTTAAACAGCGTCTGCACCCATATGGCCGACTTGGATTATGGCGAAATTCGCTTGTTCCCAGGTAACTATGACGAGTATATGACTGCTGCCACGCAAATTCGAGAGCGTTTGCTCGGTGATAATGCCAAGAAAAAAGCCCAAATTGCGGAACTGCAAACCTTTGTCAGCCGCTTCTCGGCCAATGCTTCCAAAGCTAAACAGGCCACCAGTCGTGCCCGTTTAATTGATAAAATTGAACTGGATGAAGTTAAACCTTCCAGTCGTATTAGTCCTTTTATTCGTTTTGATCAAGGGAAAAAGCTGCATCGCCAAGCTGTGGTACTGCATGAAGTGAGCCAAGGTTTTGATGGTGAGGTGTTGTTTGACAATTTGAATCTGCAAATTGAAGCCGGTGAACGCGTGGCTATTATTGGTCCTAACGGGATTGGTAAAACTACCTTGCTGCGTACCCTGATGGATGAACTGCCGCCCATGTCAGGGCATGTGAAGTGGACCGATAGCGCTGAAATTGGTTATTTTGCCCAAGACCATGCCAGTGATTTTGCCGAAGATATGACCTTATTTGATTGGATGGGCCGCTGGACCCAGGAAGGCGAGCAGATGGTTCGCGGCACGTTAGGACGGATGTTGTTTTCTGGGGATGATATTGAGAAGTCAGTGAAAATCATTTCCGGTGGTGAGCAAGGCCGCATGCTGTTCGGTAAATTGATTTTACAAAAGCCGAACGTTTTGCTGATGGATGAGCCGACCAACCACTTGGATATGGAATCCATTGAGGCGTTAAACTTGGCGCTGGAAAACTACCCCGGCACCTTAATCTTTGTCAGCCATGACCGCGAGTTTGTTTCTTCGTTAGCCACGCGAATTATTGAGCTGAGCGAGCACGGCATCAAGGATTTTAATGGTACCTATGATGACTACCTGCGCAGTCAAGGGGTTGATGTTTAATCGTCTCAACGCCTGTCATTCAGTCACGGAAAAACACGTGCACTAAGTGGTAACCAAACTGCGATTTAACCGGCCCGTGAATCATGCGCACGGGCTGTCTAAAAATCACATTATCAATGGATTTGACCAGCTGGCCTGGACGCACCTCGCCTAAGTCTCCACCTTTCTTACCTGACGGGCAGGTTGAGTACTTGCGCGCCAGTTGGTCAAAGGCATCGCCTTTATCCAGCCGCGCTTTAATTGCATCGGCTTCTTGCTTGGTTTTAACTAAAATATGTCGCGCCATTGCTTTGGCCATCGTCATTGCCTCCAATCCAAATAAGCGCAACAGTTTAACCTATTTATAGCGGGTGTTTGCTGGCAATCGCAGACGGGCTCTGCTCTTCTGCTGAGTTATCTGCGAACATGCATTTTTTTGCAAGTCTTAATACATTTACTTAATGGAGAGAATCGATGGCGGTTGAACAGTTTCAGGCCACTGCACATTTGCAGGGCGGTACCTTGGTAAAGGTGCGTTCACGTGGGTTTGAGTTTACGTTAGATGAGCCTAAGGATTTAGGCGGTACCGATACTGCGATGAACCCTGTGGAGGCGCTACTGGGTGCATTAGGCGCTTGCCAAGCCATTGTTGCTAGTGTTTATGCGAGGCGCTTCAATGTGCAGTTGGATGACTTTTGGGTGGAGTTGGAAGGGGATTTAGACACTGATGGTTTTATGGATAAAGCTGATGTGCGTTGCGGTTATTCTGATATTCGCTACACCTTCCATCTTAAATCGTCATCAGCGCAAGCCGATATTAATGCCTTTATTGATTTTATCGGCACTAAATGCCCAGTCGGCGACAGTTTAATGCAGCCGGTCAACTTGCAGTTGGTTGAGGTTGTGCAGGAGCATTAGGCAGTCCGCAAGAGGGTAATCGTGGGTATAACTCGCTCGTGCAGGGGGCGCAATCACGGGTATGCCCACTCACTCAGACGTGCGCAGTTATTTTTGTTAGCTGAACCAGATTGCCAGAAAGCTGTGTGTAAGAGATAACGGCATGGCTGTCCGCTAGTATGTTAAAGCTGTGAGTTTGTGGTTATGCTCATAAAGCACACGTTAGATATGGAGAGTAACCTTATGCCATTAACCACAGTACGTATGACCAACTTATTTTTGCAGTTGGGTTTGGATGCAACCCCTGAGGGTGTTGCGCGTTTTATTAGTGAGCACCGCTTAGCCGATGATGTGAATTTTCTTGATGCTGAGTTTTGGAGTGCTGGGCAACGCCAGTTCCTAGAGGAAAAGCTTAATTCTGATGGGGAGTGGGCGTTGGTGGTGGATCAGCTCAACGAGGCACTGCGCGCTCCTGAAAAATAAGCTGTCAGGACGCAGAAAACTATAACAAAGCTAAACTGCCTTGCCGGTTATGCCAGTGCAGGGCAGTTTGCTATTTAAGTATAACTTTTTGTAAAGTTTTTAGTCCCCATTAGACGCCAGGCAGTCAGCCGTTAACTGGGCGAATCCAATGGCAGTAAGTTCAGTGTGTTACCGCTGCCCATAAATAATGGTGCATTGAGTTCAGTAACAGCACGAATATAATCCCAGATCACTCGAATGCGTTTTAGCTTACGGAAGTCTTCATGGCAGGAAATCCAAAAGCTATTGGTGACCACAACTTCATCCGGCAAGACCGCTTGTAAACGTGAGTCTTGCTCAGCAATAAAGCAGGGCAAAATAGCTAAATGTTGTCCTTGCAAGCAAGCAAAGTACTGCGACAGTGCCCCTGTGGTACAAAAAGGTGTTTTTGCTTGATGAATAAACTGATCTAAGTAGTGCAGTTGCTTACTAAAGGTCAGGTCCTCTACATAGTTAATAAAAGCGTGCTGGGGCAAATCGTTGACACAACGAATTGGCTCATGTTGTGCCAAGTACTCTTTGGTTGCGTACAGGCGCAGACGGTAATCACACAGTTTAGTGCTGACAAAGGGCCCGCGGGTTGGACGTTCCAGTGTGATGGCAATATCCGCTTCACGTTTCGATAAGTTGACAAAGTGGGGTACTGGCAATAGATCAATTGAAATAGCCAGGTACTGCTTTTGAAAGTGAGTCAATTGCGGTGCTAAAAACACTCCACCATAGCCTTCGGTACAGCCGATGCGTACTTTTCCCGATAGTGCGATATCTGTCCCAGTGATCTCTTCACAGGCATTTTGCATCATGGCTTCAATGGCTTGAATACTTTCACGCAAGGATTGACCTTCGCTGGTTAAATGAAAACCAGTGCTGCGCGACTTTTCAAACAGCAAGGTGCCAAGGGTGCTCTCAAGGTTAGCAATTCGCCGTGAAACAGTGGTGTAGTCGACGCCTAAGCGCTTAGCTGCACTGGTCACGCGACCGCAGCGAGCCACCTCTAGGAAGAACTTTAAGTCATTCCAATTCAGTGTGCGCAGAAGGTTGATGTATTTTTGCATATCGATCCTGCTTTTTTGTGTGTGTTTATCCTAATGCGTCCTACATATACTCGAAGCAAGCAAAAAACCCAAGCGGCTTATAAGTAACTTGTTTTTGCGGCTAACAACCAGCAAGGATTGTGCTGCTCGGGCGTATGCGATGTTCTAGCAACTAAGAGCGTCTTCTTAACAATAATAACAAGTACGTGGAAAAACACGTTTAAGGACAGGTTATGGCTAAAGATATCTATGCGCATATTCGCAATAACCCCAAGTTTGATGAACTCGTAAGTAAGCGACAACGCTTTGCTTTAGTGCTCAGTGTCATCGTTTTAGTACTCTTTTACGGTTTTATTCTGCAGGTGGCATTTTTCCCAGAGATGATTGGCTGGTCGATAGGTGGTGGAAAATTAACCTATGGCGTGGTGGCTGGCTTTTCTCTATTCGTTTTTTTCGTATTGCTCACGTGGCTGTATGTGCAACGAGCGAATACTGAGTTTGATCGGCTCAATGAAGCACTGATTGAAGATGCAATCAAGGGAGATAAGGCATGAGTATTAAAAGTTGCCTAAGGGTATCTGCGCAGTCATTGCTCGGTCTAAGCTTGCTTGGTTTAAGCCCGCTAGTGCTGGCTGCCGATCAGCCATTGAATATTCCGGCGATCAGTATGTTTTTTATCTTTGTGGTGCTGACCTTAATGATCACCGTTTGGGCCGCACGCCGAACCAAGTCGACCTCGGACTTTTATACAGCCGGTGGTGGCATTACCGGTATGCAAAACGGTTTAGCGATCGCTGGGGACTATATGTCAGCTGCGACCTTGCTCGGTCTGACCGCAATGGTCTATATGTCGGGAGTGGATGCTTACATTTATATGGTGGCGTTTTTTGCAGGCTGGCCGATTATTTTATTTTTGATGGCCGAACGCTTACGTAATCTTGGTAAGTTCACCTTTGTCGATATTACCTCCTACCGTTTAAATCAGCGAAAAATCCGTACCATGGCTGCAATCAGTTCATTGGTGGTGGTGTGCTTCTATCTGGTGGCGCAGATGGTGGGGGCCGGTCAGTTGATTCGTTTGCTATTCGGCTTAGAGTACACCTTGGCGTTGTTTATCGTCGGTGGTTTGATGATGATTTACGTCACCTTTGGCGGCATGGTCGCTACCACCTGGGTGCAGATTATTAAAGCCTGCTTACTGTTGTTTGGTGGTACCTGCGTGATGCTGTTGGCGTTCTTCCAGTTTGACTTTAGCTATGACAGGTTACTGACTGAAGCCAGTAACGTGCATAATTTAGGCGAGCGCTTAGTCCATCCGGGCAGCTTATTGGCTGACCCAATTACAGCCATTTCAATGGGCTTGGGTTTGATGTTTGGTACTGCTGGATTGCCACATATTTTAATGCGCTTTTTCACCGTATCTAACGCTAAAGAAGCGCGTAAATCAGTGCTGTACGCCTCGGTGTTTATTGCCTACTTCTTTAATGTGATTGCTATTATGGGCGTTGCGGCAATTGTTATCGTGGGCCAGAACAGCACTTTCTTTGAGGGTGGTGAACTGGGCGCTGCTTTGCTCGGCGGCAGCAATATGGTGGCCATGCACTTAGCGCAAGCAGTGGGCGGTAATATGTTGCTCGGTTTTCTCTCTGCTGTAGCTTTTGCCACTATTCTTGCGGTGGTTGCTGGCTTGGCATTAGCGGGTGCCACAGCCATTGCCCATGATCTGTATGCTGAAGTGTATAAAAGAGGACAGGTTTCTGAGCAGCAAGAGTTGCGAGTGACAAAAATAGCCACTGTTAGCTTAGGTTTTGTCGCTATTGTATTGGGTATTGCTTTTGAGCACATGAACGTAGCCTTTATGGCGGCGCTGGCCTTTGGTGTCGCGGCTTCAGCGAACTTCCCAGTACTGATTCTGTCGATGTACTGGCGCAATCTAACCACTCAGGGGGCAATGGCGGGTGGGTATGGCGGCCTGATTAGCTCAGTGTTATTGGTGGTGCTGTCTAAATCTGTTTGGGTCGATGTGTTTGGCTTTGCCGAAGCAATCTTCCCTTATACGCAACCAGCACTGTTTTCAATGCCAATAGCCTTTGGTTTGGCGTATGTCTTTTCCATGCGCGACCAGAGTGCCGCGGCAATGGCAGAGCGCGATGCTTTTGCCGACCAATATGTACGTGGTCAAACAGGCTACGGTATCGCAGCAGCGCAGTAGTTTAGGTCGGTAAGAGGCTGAAAGGGTGGGCGCTTGTGCGTTCGCCCTTTTTGCATTTCAGGCTGAACGTGTTTTCGACAGTAGCTTTATTGAGCCGGTATTGTTAAGCGCAACCATTCGCTATTGCTAAGTTTATAGAAGACTCTGGCAGAGGTTGAAAAGTGTTTTGTCTAAGCTTTGAAGCCTGCTGCTATTGCCTTTGATCAGCGGTTGCTGGCGGCTGAGCCAGTGCCAGAGGGCATTGCTGGGCTGTACTTAAGTCGTAATTGACCGAGATATAGCGCTGTGTTCGGATGGCTGAGTCTGTCCTTACGATGAGTTACAAAAGGAATAACAATAATGAGCGCTATTATTCTAATGGTAATTGGACTTGTGGCGATGAGCCTTGGTTACTTTATTTACTCAAGATTCATCGCAAATAAAATCTATCAGTTAGACGACAGTAACGAAACGCCGGCGCACACCATGCAAGATGGTATCGACTATGTGCCCACCAATAAATTTGTCCTTTGGGGGCATCACTTTACCTCTGTTGCAGGTGCAGCGCCCATTGTTGGACCGGCCATTGCGGTGATTTGGGGCTGGTTACCGGCCTTTATCTGGGTGGTGTTTGGTACCGTTTTCTTTGCTGGCGTGCACGATATGGGAGCCATTTGGGCCAGTGTGCGTAATCGAGCTAAATCAGTGGGTGCATTAACCGGTGATGTGGTGGGCAAACGTGCGCGCCTGTTATTTATGGTGGTGATTTTCTTAGTACTGCTGATGGTGAACGGCGTCTTTGGTGTGGTCATTGCCAGATTGCTGATTAACAACCCAAGTGCCGTGGTGCCTGTGTGGGGCGCGATTGCGGTGGCATTAGTGATCGGCCAGGCGATCTACCGCTTTAAGTGGAATTTGCCATTGGTGTCATTAGTGGGGGTGGTCGCGCTTTATACTTTAATTTATATGGGTCCGTCAGTGCCGGTATCGTTGCCTGAGACCTTTATGGGTTTATCCGCCAGTGCCAACTGGATTCTATTGTTATTTGCCTATGCGGCGATTGCTTCATTATTGCCGGTTTGGGTGTTGCTGCAGCCCCGTGATTACATCAATGGCTTGCAGCTGTTTGTCGGCTTAATCTTACTTTATGCCGCGATTCTGTTGGGCAATCCGCAAGTGGTGGCGCCGATGATCAACGGCAATCTGCCAGAAGGGACTCCGTCGTTGATTCCGCTGCTCTTTGTCACCATTGCCTGTGGTGCCATTTCTGGTTTCCACGGACTGGTTGCATCAGGCACCACATCGAAGCAGCTGAATAAAGAAACCGATGCACGTTTTGTTGGTTACTTCGGTGCTGTGGGTGAAGGTGCGTTAGCTCTAGCGGCGATTCTTGCCGCCACTGCAGGCTTTGCCAGTTTGGCTGATTGGGAAGCGGTTTATACGTCCTTTGGACAAGGCGGCATCGTTGCCTTTGTACAGGGTGGTGCCACCATTCTTGAAAACGGTACCGGTATCAGTGCGGAAGTGTCTGCCACGATGCTGACGGTCATGGCGGCTTTATTTGCCGGAACAACCATGGACACTGGTTTACGTTTACAGCGCTATATCTTCCAAGAGTGGGGTGAGATTTATCAAATTAAGTGGATGAGCAAGGCCTTACCAGCCACTGTGTTGTCGGTCGGTAGTTGCTTGGTCTTGGCTTTTGGTGCCGGCGGTGCAGACGGCAGTGGTGGCTTATTGATTTGGCCGTTATTTGGAACCACCAACCAATTATTAGCTGGCTTAACCTTGTTGATTGTTGCGGTGATGTTGGTGCGACGTAAAACACCCACTATTTACGTTACGCTGCCATTGGTCTTTATTTTAACCATGGGCTTATTTGCGCTACTGATTCAACTACGAGGGTTTTACGAGAAGCAAGACTGGTTCTTGTTTGGTTTGGATTTAGTGGTGCTAGTGGCAGCAGTGCTGGTGACACTCGAGTGTGTATCGGCATTGCGTCGGGAAAAGAAAGCGGTGCAATAAACACTATGAAAACTAAAATAGAGGCTTTTAAGCGCTGGTGTAAAAATGTTAATGATATGGGCACCTTGTATTACAACGCGCCCTATCGTGCGGCCATTGCACGGGCAAAACGTGACGAGGATGATGTATTTATGATGCTGGTTTTCTCAGAAATGATGGGCATACCCAATCCAGCAGCGTGGTACACATTGGAATTGCAGCCGTTGTTAATGGAACGCTTTCATCAGTGGCATGTGCGTATGGGCATGCCACGCTCACCGCTTGATCAGTTTAGGTGCTGCTAATGCAACTTAATCTCACTCAGCTTGTGCAAGATAAACGCGTACTGATGTGTGGTGGTAAAGGCGGGGTGGGGAAAACCACCATGTCCTGTGCCATCGCCCTGAAAGCGGCAAAAATGGGACGTAAAGTGCTGCTGGTGTCCACCGATCCAGCGCACAGCTTATCCGATGCTTTTGCCATGCAAATTGGTGCTAAAGAAAAACACATCGTTGCTAATCTAACGGTTTTAGAACTGGATCCTGATACCGAAGTGGATGCCTATTTACAGCGGGTGCTGGGGCAAATGCGCCGTTATGTGGGGCCTGATAAAGTCTTTGAGTTGGAGCGGCAACTGCAATTGACCCGGCACTCCCCAGGCGCTCAAGAAGCAGCCTTATTAGAGCGCTTATCGCAGTTGCTCGATGAAGGTTTAGAGCGCTACGATCTGTTAGTGTTTGATACCGCACCGACTGGACATACTTTGCGTTTGCTCAGTTTGCCAGAAGCAATGGCGGTGTGGACTGAAGGTTTGTTGCAACACAATAAACGCTCACAGCATTTAGGTTCGGTTTTAGAGCATTTAACCCCCTCGCGCAGTGTGGATAATCCTTTGAGCGATCCGGGGAATAATCCCTTAGAAGGTCTGGATGAACACCAACAAAAATTACTCAGTACTTTGCTCGAACGGCAAAGACTGTTTCAGCGTACGCGGCATCTATTGACCAATACTGAAAAAACTGCGTTTCTATTTGTGCTGACGCCAGAGCGTTTACCGGTTATGGAAACTGAGCGTGCAGTACAGTCGTTACAACACAGTGATATTCCTGTGGCGGGTTTACTGGTGAATCGAGTGATGCCGGACAGTGCTGCTCAGAGCAGTTTTTGGCGTTCGCGTTTGCAGCAACAAGCGCTCTATCTGGACGATATCCAGCAGCGCATGCCCGATTTAGCGCAGCAATATATAGCCCTACAAGAGCAAGACATTCAGGGCTTAGCAGGCTTGGAAGCGATTGCCGCGCAACTGAGCTAGCTCTTTCAACTTTTAACAATTTAGGGTTAAATATGGCGGTTTTTAATTGCTGATAAGAACTGCTGCAAATCACGCTGAAGAGTTGTGGTTATTGTGCGCTGTTTGGCTGCTCAGCCAATGAAATTAATTTAACATTTATTAGGGAAGATAGATGAAGCTAACTCTCAGTAAACTGGCATTGATACTGGCTACGGCTCTGTGCCTCACTGCATGTGTCACAGGTTTTGGTGGGGATGGTCGGCGAGGTGTTTCCAGCAGCTTAGTCGATTACTTATATCCAGAAGGCGAAGTTCCGCCCAAGTATGAAGAAACCGTACCGCATTTACGTTTGCCGCTTAGCGTCGGTTTAGCCTTTGTACCAAGTCAACAAAACAGCGCTTTCGAACTTTCTGAAGCTCGGAAAATGCAATTGCTTGAGCAAGTCAGGCAGAAATTTAGCGTTTTAGATTATGTGCGTGAGATTACGATTATCCCTGATACCTATATGCGGTCGGCTAAGGGATTTACCGGGGCTCAGCAAATTGCGCGTTTGTATGGTTTGGATGTGATGGCGTTGGTGTCTTATGACCAAGTCGCCAGCAGCACAGAAACGAAAAGTTCACTGCTTTATTGGACTATTGTCGGTGCATACTTGATTAAAGGTAATGAGAATCAAGTGACCACTTTTGTCGATACAGCTGTGTTTGATATGCAGTCACGTAAAATGCTGCTGCGCGCACCGGGCGTCAGTGAAACAAAACTCTCATCCACTTTGGTTGAGGTGGACAAGGTCAATCGCAAAGCGCGCGATCAAGATTTTGCGCTGGCCATGCAGGATATGTCAGACAACTTGGCTTTTGAGCTGGATCGTTTTAAGCAAAGAGTGAAGCAAGATAAAAGCGTCGAGGTGTCACATCGGGCGGGCTATGGCGGTGGCGGTGCGCTGCAGTGGCCACTGGTAATACTACTAGCAGGGCTGGCATTGTTGATTAACCTAAGAAAGAAACGCAGTGCCGGCCGTCAGCAGAGTTAGCTTGCTGTGGGTGGCATTCTTTATTGTGTGTTTGTGGGCGCTGCAGCTCTTTGTTGCAGCCCTTGAGTTTGATCGCCAGCAGATATTGACAGGGCAAGTGTGGCGGCTGTGGACTGGGCATTTTGTTCACAGTCATGTGCTGCATTTAGCCCTCAACGCTGTTGCCGCTGCAGCACTGTATATCATCCTCTTCTCTCGCCTACACAGGCTTGAAATGATGTGCTGCGCACTGATGTTTACATGCCTAATCAGCCTTATCTTATTGTTTTTTTACCCAGGCTTAGACTGGTATAACGGCTTGTCAGGTCTGCTGCATGCGCTTGTCAGTTATGCCTGCGTGCGGCTCGCGGTGAGCCAAAGCAAACTGTACTGGCTGGGTTGGTTCGTGGTGGGGCTTAAGGTGCTGATTGAGTTCGGGCAAATGCAGGCTGGTTTTGAATACCGGCAGATGGGGATGATGGTGATTACGCAAGCGCACTTTATTGGGGCTTGGGTCGGCAGCATAAGTGCTTGTGGTTACTTGGCCGGGAGCAGCATTATCACTCCGCGCGCTCAAGTCAGACTGTAAGCGCTTACAATCTGTTGTTGGCTGGGCAGCAAACAAACCAATGCTCTTGCTGCAGTAGAGTAAATAGCTGCATTTATGTTGTCCATAGCAATACTAAAGTAGTGCGATTGAATGATTTTGTTCAAGGTCATAGCCGTTATTATTAAGGTAGATGATGCCTGCGGTTGGCGCAGGTATTAAAAATAATGAGGCTAAGATTATGATTTATGCACAACCTGGTGCGGAAGGCTCTTTGTTGACGATTAAACCCCGCTATGGCAATTATATTGGCGGCCAGTTTGTTCCACCGGTGAATGGCGAATACTTCCAAAACACCACTCCGGTAACTGGCGCTGACTGTGGCGAGTTTCCCCGCTCCGATGCCGATGATATTGAATTAGCGTTAGATGCAGCCCATGGCGCAGCTGCAGCATGGGGAAAAACATCAGCTCAAGAAAGGGCGCTGATTTTATTGAAAATTGCTGATTGCATTGAGCAAAACGTCGAACTTCTCGCAGTTGCTGAAACCTGGGATAACGGTAAAGCTATCCGCGAGACACTGAATGCTGACGTACCTTTAGCTGCTGATCATTTTCGTTATTTTGCCGGTTGTATCCGTGCTCAGGAAGGCACCTCTGCAGAAATTGATGAGCATACTGCCGCCTATCATTTCCATGAGCCGCTCGGCGTGGTCGGGCAGATTATTCCTTGGAACTTCCCGATTTTAATGGCCTGTTGGAAGCTGGCACCGGCGCTTGCCGCGGGTAACTGTGTAGTGCTTAAACCTGCAGAGCAAACACCCCTATCCATTACCGTATTGCTGGAGCTGATTGGTGATCTATTGCCGGCGGGTGTGTTAAATATTGTGCAAGGTTATGGGCGAGAAGCCGGTGAAGCTTTGGCCACCAGCACCCGCATTGCCAAAATTGCTTTTACCGGTTCCACCCCGGTGGGTTCGCGGATTATGCATGCCGCTGCGGAAAATATTATTCCAAGTACGGTTGAGCTGGGTGGTAAATCGCCTAATATTTTCTTTGCCGACATTATGGATGCTGAACCCGCTTTTATTGAAAAAGCTGCAGAAGGGTTGGTGTTAGGTTTCTTTAACCAAGGTGAAGTGTGCACTTCTCCCTCAAGAGCGCTGATTGAAGAATCAATTTATGAGCCCTTTATGGTTGAGGTGATGAAGAAAATTAAACAGATTCGCCGTGGCAATCCACTGGATACCGAGACCATGGTCGGCGCGCAAGCATCTTCCCAGCAGTTTGAGAAAATCATGTCCTATATGGACATCGCTGCCGAAGAAGGTGCAGAGGTGCTCATTGGTGGTAAAGTTGAAGAGTTAGAAGGCGATCTCGCGCAGGGCTATTACATTCAGCCGACGCTGCTCAAAGGGCAGAATAAAATGCGTGTCTTCCAAGAAGAAATTTTTGGGCCAGTGATTGCAGTAACAACCTTTAAAGACGAAGCAGAAGCACTGGATATTGCCAATGATACTGAGTATGGCCTCGGTGCTGGTGTTTGGACTCGAGATATCAACCGTGCTTATCGCATGGGTCGTGGTATTAAAGCCGGGCGCGTGTGGACCAATTGCTACCACCTCTATCCTGCTCATGCTGCCTTTGGCGGCTATAAAAAGTCCGGGGTAGGGCGTGAAACCCACAAAATGGTGTTAGACAGCTACCAGCAAACGAAAAACCTTTTGATCAGCTATGACATTAACCCCATGGGCTTTTTCTAGAGTTTGAGTACTGGGCTTGGCGCTGTTTAATGCCAGGCTCAGTGTTTTATGAGGGGCGATAGTTATTCTCCAGACTTGGCTGTTTCGCCTGTGTGCTCCGCCATTGACTGCTCTTGCAGCGTTCTGCTGCTGCAGGGTGTTGGCAGTATAAAATATTTTTGCTGCTCAGTCTTCACGCTTAAAGCATCAATGGGTGCGCTTTCACAAGTCATTTTATCCTCGTAATTTCTTACAATCCTTGACAGAAATACAACTGGCCAACAAGATAGTAATCAATTACTTACTTTTGGAGCTTGCCATGAGCGAACGCCCTAAACACCTTCCTGCAGAGGAGCGGCGTGCGGTGACTGTTGAAGCAGTGATTAATCTTGCTGCTGAGAAAAACCCCAGTGAAATCACCACTAAAGCCATTGCTGAGCGCATGGGTTTAACTCAAGGCGCGATATTTCGGCACTTCCCCAATAAAGAGGCGATTTTAGAGGCGGTGATGACTTGGGTGTCCAAGCGTCTGTTAGAACGTGTTGATAAGGCTATTCAGGGGATCGACTCGCCAGCAGCTGCCTTAGAAGCGGTTTTTCTAGCCCATATCGATTTTATTGCCGAGCATCCAGGGGTACCGCGGATGTTGTTTGGCGAATTGCAGCGCAAAGAGCAAACTCTTCCGAAGAAAATGGTGCAAACTTTATTGAAGCACTATCGGGAACGGGTACGCGGACTGCTGGAAAAGGGCAAAGCGCAAGGTGAGTTCAGTGCTGAGTTAAATATTGCTGCGGCGGTGATGCTGTTTGTCGGTTCGA
>CAZEZR010000022.1:0-34785 GCA_964516465.1 uncultured Thiopseudomonas sp.
TTTATTTAAACGAGTAATCTACGGCACTGGAAAAGTGCTAGCTATGTGGGGTTGCTGTTACGCTTACGTTTATGCCACGATCTCGCTATAATCGATACCTATTTAACTCTTCACCTTGGTTTTTATCCTATGACCGAACTTGTTGTTGACTACATGCAGCGCCTTGGCGAGTCTGCGCGTGAGGCTTCCCGTGTGTTGGCAAGAGCCAGTACCGCTCAAAAAAATAAAGCTTTATTAGCCACCGCCGCTGCGCTTGATAAATCCCGCACTGCTTTACTGGCAGCTAACGAGCTGGATATGCAAGCCGGCCGAGCCAGTGGTCTGGATGATGCGATGCTGGATCGCTTGGCACTGAATCCTGCGCGTATTGATGAAATGATTGAAGGCTTAAAGCAGGTGGCTGCGTTACCTGACCCCATTGGGGAGATTCGTGATATGCATTTTGTGCCATCAGGGATTCAAGTGGGCAAGATGCGCGTGCCGTTGGGGGTGATTGGTATTATTTATGAGTCGCGTCCAAACGTAACCGTTGAAGCAGCCAGCTTATGTATTAAGTCCGGTAACGCGACCATTTTGCGTGGTGGCTCAGAAGCGATTCATTCCAACCAAGCGATTGCCCAGTGCATTAATGAAGGCTTGGCGGTTGCGGGTTTCCCAGCTACAGCTGTGCAAGTGGTGGAAACCACAGACCGCGCAGCAGTGGGCGAACTGATCACCATGCCTAAGTATGTGGATGTGATCGTGCCGCGCGGTGGTAAAGGTTTGATTGAGCGTATTAGCCGTGATGCGAAAGTGCCGGTGATTAAGCATTTAGATGGCGTATGCCATGTGTATGTTGATCAGGCTGCGGATGCTGATAAAGCCATTCGTATTGCTGATAATTCCAAGACCCAGCGTTATGCACCTTGTAATGCGATGGAAACCCTATTGGTGCATAGCTCGCAAGTGGATGGGGTGTTGCGTCCTTTATTAGATATTTATAACGCCAAGCAGGTTGAGTTGCGCGGCTGTGAAAAAACCTGTGCTCTATTTGCTGATCGAGTTCAACCAGCTACTGCAGATGACTGGGCTGAAGAGTACAATGCGCCGATTCTGGCGATTCGTATTGTTGAGTCGCTGGACGAGGCAATCGAGCATATCAACACCTACGGTTCGCAGCATACTGATAGTATCGTCACTGAAAACTTTACCGATGCGCGCCGCTTCTTAACAGAAGTGGATTCTAGCTCCGTTATGATTAATGCCTCAACGCGTTTTGCTGATGGCTTTGAATATGGGCTGGGTGCGGAAATTGGTATTTCTACGGATAAACTGCACGCCCGTGGTCCGGTTGGCTTGCTGGGTTTAACCAGTGAGAAGTACGTTGTATTTGGCGATGGACACGTGCGTGGCTAAGCGTATTGGCATGCTTGGCGGCACTTTTGACCCAGTGCATATTGGCCACTTGCGCAGTGCGCTAGAAGTTGCTGAAAATTATGCGCTGGATCAGCTACTGCTGATTCCTAATGCTCGGCCGCCGCATCGCGGTACGCCGCAAGTTAGCGCGCAGCAACGCTTAGAGATGGTGCGCTTGGCGGTTGAAGGTGTTGAAGTGCTCAGTGTGGATGATCGTGAATTACGTCGCGATAAACCCTCCTGGAGTATCGATACCTTGCTATCATTGCGCGCTGAACTGGATCAGCAGGATCAATTGTTGCTGATTTTGGGTTGGGACGCGTTTTGTGGTTTGCCCGGTTGGCATCGCTGGGATGAGTTATTAGAGCATTGTCATATTCTGGTGTTGCAACGCCCTGATGCTGATATCGAAGCGCCGCAAGTTCTCCGTGACTTAGTGGCGGCAAAAAGCGTGGGAGGTCCGCAAACCTTGCAGGGCCCCAGTGGTCAAATCGCTTTTGTATGGCAAACACCGTTGGCTATTTCAGCAACCCAGATCAGGCAATTATTAGCAACACAGCGTTGTGTACGGTATCTGGTACCAGATGCCGTTTTTAAATATATTTATGCTCACCGACTCTATCAGGAGTCATGAGCACTTTGAGGTTAGAAACTCCATGCAAAATGAACAATTAGTAAAACTCGTTATTGATTCTTTAGAAGAAGTTAAAGCTAAAGATATCGTAACCATCGATGTGCGCGGCAAAACTAGTATCACAGATTTTATGATTATTGCTTCTGGTGGTTCGGCGCGTCAGGTTAAAGCACTGGCTGAAAACGTGATTGAAAAAGCTAAAGAAAAAGGTGTCAGACCTGTCGGCCAAGAAGGTTTAGACGGTGGTGAGTGGGCTTTAATCGACTTAAATGATGTGGTAGTCCATGTTATGCAAGTTGAAACCCGTGAGCATTACGACCTTGAGCGTCTATGGTTAGGTACTGAGCAAGTCCGTGCACAGTTTGATGAGCAAGGCGCTGAGTAAGTGCGTATTCGCTTAATTGCTGTTGGCACTAAAATGCCGCGTTGGGTGGAAGACGGTTGGCATGAATATGCTAAGCGTTTACCCAGCGAAATGCCGTTAGACTTGGTTGAGATACCTTTAAGTACGCGCAGTAAAAATGCCGATGTACAGCGTTTGATTCGTCAAGAAGGTGAGGCAATGCTCGCCAAGGTGCAACCTGGGGAGCGTATTGTTACTTTAGAAGTGCATGGCAAGCCTTGGAGTACTGAACAATTAGCGCAAGAGTTAGAGCGCTGGCGGTTAGAAGCACGCAATGTGAATCTAATGGTTGGCGGCCCAGAAGGCCTGGCTCCGCAAGTGTGCGAACGCAGTGAGCAGCGCTGGTCATTATCACCCTTAACCCTGCCGCACCCTTTGGTGCGTATTCTTCTCGGTGAGCAAATTTATCGTGCCTGGACTGTGCTCAACGGTCATCCATATCATAAGTAGTGGATCGCTATGCCAGCTCCTATTCGGTTAAAAGATCATGAGCGTGATAGACGGCTGATTCGTTCGCAGATGCTGGTTGCCGGCTTTGCGCTGATTATTTTAACCCTGCTGTTGGTGTCGCGTATGTACTACTTACAAGTCGTGCAGTATGAACATCACTCAACCCTTGCTGAAAATAACCGTATTTATGTGCAATCGTTACCGCCCACTCGGGGCATGATCTTTGATCGCAATGGGGTGATGATTGCGGATAATAGAGCCAGTTTTAGTTTAACCCTGACCCGTGAGCGTGCTGGCGATTGGGAGCAGGTGCTGGACTCTATTATTGAGATTTTTGAACTGGATGAGGACAGTCGCGAACTGTTTGAAAAGCGTATCCGCCAAGGTCGCCGTCCCTTTGAGCCGGTGCCGGTGATGTTTGAGTTGACCGAGGAGCAAATTGCTCTAATTGCGGTCAATCAGTTTCGCCTGCCTGGGGTCGAGGTGGCAGCCAGCTTGGTGCGTTATTACCCGAAAAAAGAACACTTTGCCCATTCAGTGGGTTATGTTGGGCGTATCAACGAAGCTGAAATGAAAAAGCTTGATCCGGTTAACTACAGCGGCACTCACCATATTGGAAAAACGGGTATTGAGCGCTTCTATGAAGACCAGCTGCATGGCCAAGTCGGCTACGAAGAGGTTGAAACCAATGCCCGTGGTCGCGTACTCCGTGTTCTTAATCGGGTTGATCCGGTCTCTGGGCAAGATATTTACTTAACCATCGACAGTCAGTTGCAGGAAGCAGCAGAGCAGGCTTTGGGTGGGCGTCGCGGTGCTGTTGTGGCTTTAGAGCCTGCAACGGGCGAGGTATTGGCCATGGTCAGTCAGCCCAGCTTTGACCCCAACCCATTTGTCACAGGCATTAGTTTTAAGACCTATGGTTTACTGCGCGACTCCCTTGATCAGCCTTTATTTAATCGAGTGTTACGCGGCCTCTATCCACCAGGCTCAACCATTAAACCAATGATGGCCGTTGCCGGTTTAGATGCTGGAGTGATTACGCCAGAGACTCGCGTATATGATCCGGGTTTTTATCAGCTGCCCAATAACAAACATCGCTACCGGAACTGGAACCGCTATGGTGACGGTTGGGTGGCGCTTGATTTAGCCATTACCCGCTCCAATGACACCTATTTTTATGACTTAGCCCACAAGCTGGGTATTGATCGTATGCATGACTATATGACTCGCTTTGGTTTTGGCCAGCGGGTCGCACTGGATATGTTTGAAGAAACCGCAGGTTTGATGCCCTCGAAAGAGTGGAAACGCAGGCGCTATGGCCAAGTCTGGTACCCCGGGGAAACCTTAATTCTCGGCATCGGCCAAGGTTATATGCAGACCACACCCTTGCAGATGGCGCAAGCAACAGCCTTGATTGCCTCTAAGGGTAAGTGGGTGCGTCCGCACTTGGCCCGCAGTGTGGGCGGAGTACAGCCCATTGTGGACGGGGAAGAGCCAGACGATATTGTTTTGCACGATGAGAAAAACTGGCGCGCGGCGCAATTGGGCATGGAGAATGTGATGCATGGAGCGCGAGGGACCGCGCGTAAAGTGGGTCAAACAGCACAGTACCGTATTGCCGGTAAGAGCGGTACGGTGCAAGTTGTTGCCATTAAGCAAGGTGAGCGTTATGACCGAGATGCGCTGCAAGAGCGTCATCGTGACCATGCACTATTTGTTGCTTATGCTCCAGCAGACAACCCTGCTATTGCGGTGGCTGTCTTGGTAGAAAACGGCGAGTCGGGGTCGGGCGTTGCAGCACCTGTAGCAAAAACGGTACTCGACGCTTGGCTGCTCGATGAGGATGGTTTTGTCAAAGATGAATATCAAACTGACGATCAGCGTGAGGAAATCGCCGAGGCACGCTTAAAACTGGCCGCAGAACGCTTGAAAGCAGAGCAAGCAGAGGTAGATGATGGGCTTTGATCGTGTCTTGTCCGAAGGCGATGTCATGCGTCGTCGCGCATCTTTTTTACAGCGGATTCATATTGATGGTTGGTTGGTTTTTTTATTGCTGGTGCTGGGAACTATTGGCTTATTTGTACTGTATTCAGCCGGGGGTATGGACCAGACCTTACTGATTAAGCAGGCTTCATCGTTTGGCGTTGGGCTGTTGTTGATGGTACTGATAGCACAGCTGGAACCACGCTTTATGGCCAGCTGGTCAGCGTTGTTGTATTTACTTGGGATTGTCTTGCTGCTTGTTGTCGAACTGGTCGGGCATAAAGCCATGGGTGCCACGCGCTGGATCAGTATCCCCGGTGTGGTGCGCTTTCAGCCCGCCGAGTTGATGAAAGTCTTTGTACCCATGACCTTAGCGTGGTATCTAGCACGGCATAATTTACCACCTTCGTTTAAGCGCGTAATGGTCAGCATGATATTAATGGTTGTACCGGTGATATTGATTGCCCGCCAGCCGGACTTGGGGACAGCAATGCTGGTGATGATTTCTGGCTTGTTTGTGTTATTTTTAGCTGGCTTGCGTTGGCGCTGGGTTCTAGGCGCCGTAGCTGCGGTGGTGCCGATCGCAGTGGGGATGTGGATGTTTGTTATGCATTCATACCAAAAGCAAAGAGTCTTAACTTTCTTGAACCCAGAGAGTGATCCATTAGGCAGCGGTTGGAATATTATTCAGTCCAAAGCTGCCATTGGTTCGGGCGGTCTCTTCGGTAAAGGCTGGATGTTGGGCACCCAGTCGCATTTGGATTTTTTACCGGAAAGCCATACTGACTTTATTATTGCCGTTTTAGGTGAAGAATTTGGTTTAGTTGGGATTTGCTTGTTGCTGATTGTCTACTTACTTTTGATTTGGCGAGCCATGCTGATTACCCTGCAAGCGCAAACGGTCTTCGGTAAACTGATGGCTGGCTCAATCACGCTAACATTTTTTATTTACGTCTTTGTCAATGTGGGCATGGTTAGCGGCTTAATGCCCATTGTTGGCGTGCCGTTGCCATTTATAAGCTACGGCGGAACTTCTTTAGTTACCCTGATGTCAGGATTTGGTATTTTAATGGCGATTCATACGCACCGTAAGTGGATTGCGCACTCTTAAGGGTTTTATATGAGAACTAAGTTGTTTCAATTGGGAAAACTAGCAGCCGGCTTTGGGTTAGCATTGGCAGTGAGCCATGCAGTTGCGCAAGAGACAAACTATGCTAAGCATGCTTTAACTGCTCCTTTTATTGAAGAAATGACCAGCGAACATGGCTTTTTAGCAGAGCCGTTGCAAGAGGTGTTCGCCAATGCAGAGCGCAAACAAGCCATTCTAAATGCTATTTCGCGCCCAGCTGAACGGGTTAAGTTGTGGAAAGAATACCGGCCGATTTTTATTACCCAGGCCCGGGTTGATCGGGGTGTTGAGTTCTGGTCGAACAACGCCGAAGCCTTGCAGCGGGCAGAAGAAGAATACGGGGTACCTGCAGAAGTCATAGTGTCTATTATTGGTGTCGAAACTATTTACGGCGGCAATACTGGCAGCTACCGCGTGATTGATGCGCTTTCTACCTTGGCCTTTGACTATCCACCGCGCGCGCCATTTTTTCGTCAGCAGCTGAAAGAATACTTACTGCTGACTCGCGAAGAGCAAGTGGATCCCTTAAGCTTAACTGGCTCCTATGCAGGAGCGATGGGCTTGCCGCAGTTTATGCCGGGCAGCTTTCGCGCGTATGCGGTTGATTTTGATAATGATGGGCAGATTGATATTTGGCACAATCCAACTGATGCCGTGGGCAGTGTAGCCAATTACTTTATTGAACATGGCTGGAAACCCGGTCAGCCAGTGGTTGTGCGCGCTGATATTAAGCAAGCCAGCATCGCAGATAAGGGGTTATCTGACAGTCTTGACCCGAAAATCACTGTGCAGGAGCTGCAGGAATTAGGTTGGACGCCACGCACATCGTTACCTCAAGATCTTAAAGTAACGGCTTTTCGTTTGGATGCTGAGCAGGGGCCAGAGTATTGGATTGGTTTAGAGAATTTCCATGCTATAACGCGCTACAATCGTAGTGTAATGTATGCCATGGCAGTTCATGAGCTGGCTGACTTATTAGCGGCTGCATATAAGGAGTAGTAATGTTGAAGCACAGTATGCAAATACTGGCAGTGGCTGCTCTGGGTTTAACCTTGATCAGTTGTTCATCCAGTGGGCCGAAAGGTCCGCAGTCTGGTGCTATTAGTGGCCCTAAGAACTATCAACAATCGCGCAATGATGGTGCGCCGTGGTGGGATGTTGATGTGTCAGCAATTCCAGATGCTGTACCAATGCCGCATATTGGTAATTATAAGGCGGCGCCTTATACTGTTTTGGGCAGCCGTTATTTTCCCATTCAGGATGCGCGCAATTATAAGGTGACAGGCACTGCTTCTTGGTATGGCACTAAGTTTCATGGCAAAAATACAGCCAATGGCGAAACTTTTGATTTGTATGGCATGACTGCTGCACATAAAACCTTACCGCTACCCAGTTATGTCAAGGTGACCAACTTGGAAAATGGCCGCAGTGTAACCTTACGGGTGAATGACCGTGGGCCATTTTACTCTGACCGAGTGATTGACTTATCCTTTGCCGCAGCAAAAAAATTGGGCTATGCGGAAAAAGGTGTGGCGCGGGTCAGTGTCGAGGGTATTGATCCCTATGAGTGGTGGGCCGCACGGGGGCAACCGGTGCCAGGGCAGCACACCCCTGTTATGTTAACGCAGCACAGTCAGCCGGCCAATACACAAATTGCACAACCGAAGCCTGAAAACTACACCCCACCAGCTGAGCAGCACGCCGCCGTGGTCTCAGTAGCAGAGGTGACTGCCGTTGCCCACAGCGGACGAGTTACAGATAGCCTATATTTACAAGTGGGTGCTTTTGCCAATCCGGATGCTGCGCAGCTGTTACGGGACAAGTTAAGTAGCATAACCAGTGCACCGGTATTTATTAATTCCGTGGTTCGCGATCAGCAAGTATTACACCGCGTGCGCATGGGGCCGGTCACCAACCAAAACGATGCACAAGACTTACAAGATCGAGTGCGTTTAGCTAACTTAGGTTGGCCCGCAGTTGTTGCTGCAGACTAATCTGCGCGGCCTGCGTGGTGAGCCACTGCGCAAGTGACGTGCACCGCTAAGTGGTTGTTAATGTTTTTTATCAATTTGAGAACTGTATGAAAATTAGTCAAATCTTACAAAAGCTGTGCCTCAGCACTGTGTTGATCTGCAGCGCTGGTTTTGTCAGCGCGAACGAAGTACCAGTACCCGATGCGGTACCAACCGCGGCCACGATGCCGGCCGCTATTCCGGCAATGCCACAATTGGCTGCAGAATCCTATGTGTTGATGGACGCTGCCAGCGGCAAAATATTGGTTGAGCACAATGCTGATGTGCGTTTACCACCAGCCAGTTTAACCAAACTGATGACCGCTTATATAGCGACCAAAGAAATTCAGAAAGGACAGATCGCTGAAGAAGATATGGTGACCGTCAGTGAGAAAGCCTGGCGTACCGGTGGCTCACGGATGTTTATTGATGTGGGCAAGCAAGTGTCAGTGGACGACTTACTCCATGGTATTATTATTCAGTCAGGTAATGATGCCAGTGTTGCTTTAGCAGAACACATTGCTGGCAGCGAAGAAGCCTTCTCCAGCATGATGAATGCGGCGGCTGGGCGCCTGCAGCTGGATAACACGCACTTTATGAACTCCACCGGTCTACCCGCTGAAGAGCACTACTCATCAGCTAATGATATGGCGAAGCTGGCTCGCGCGATTATTTATGAAGACCCAGAGCATTACGCCATTTATGCGCAGAAAGAGTTTCTTTGGAATAATATTAAACAGCCAAACCGTAACTTATTGCTGTGGCGTGATAAAACCGTTGATGGTTTGAAAACCGGGCATACCGATGAAGCAGGTTATTGCTTAGTGGCGTCTGCTGTGCGTGATGATATGCGTTTGATTTCTGTGGTTTTTGGCGCCTCCAGCGAAGCGTCGCGGGCCGCTGAAACACAAAAGTTATTAACCTATGGCTTCCGTTTCTTTGAAACTAAAACCTTCTATAAAAAAGGCGTTGAACTGGCAGAAAGTAAAGTCTGGAAAGGGCAAGAATCGAAGATTAAAGTGGGTTTAGCTGAAGACTTAACCGTGACTCTGCCACGGGGCCAAGTGCAAAAAATGGTAGCCACCATGATCCTTGATGAAAGTGCAGTAGCACCTATCACTAAAGGCCAGCGCCTTGGTGTGGTGGAAGTGCGTTCAGGTGATGAAGTGGTACACACCGCGGACTTAGTAGCGCTAGATAATGTTGAGGAAGGTGGTTTTTTCAGCAGAATATTCGATTCGATCCGAATGTTCTTTTACAGTTTATTCAATTAAAAATAACTGTGTGATGCAACCTTGCAGAGCGGTTTAGGCTGTCTGCAAGGTTGTGCAAAAGTGGTGGAATCTACATAGAAGGCTTTACCCAAGCTGTCTACTGAATGAGCCAAAAGCTCGGAGTTAAAATGACCGATAAAACAGAACAACAACCGCCTAAAATTGAATTCCCTTGCGAAAACTATCCGATAAAAATTATTGGCGATAGCTGCGATACCTTTGTTGAAGTGGTAATGGAGGTATTGCAGCATCATGCGCCGGATATTGACCCAGAGACCATGACCCGTCGAGATAGCAGTAATGGTCGTTTCTTATCGATACAAGTGCATATTACGGCCCAGTGTATTGAGCAACTGGAAGATATTAATCGTGACTTACGCGAGACAGGCATTGTGCGTATGGTGCTCTAATGCACAGGTCGGTTGTCATTCGCCATTTAGGTTGTGTGCCATACGAACCAACGTGGCATGCTATGCAGCATTTTACCCAAATACGTGACGCTGACAGTGCCGATGAGATTTGGTTACTGGAGCATCCGGCGGTATTCACCCAAGGGCAGGCTGGCAAAGCTGAGCATGTCTTTGCCGCAGGTGATATACCTGTAGTGCAGGTGGATCGTGGCGGGCAAGTAACTTACCACGGACCCGGCCAGTTAGTCGCTTATGTGCTGGTGGATGTGCGCCGTTCAGAGCAAGGTGTGCGCGATTTAGTGACTGCCCTTGAAAACAGCTTAATTGAGCTGCTCCGTTATTATGGTATTGCTGCCCGCGCTAAAGCAGATGCGCCAGGGGTCTATGTCGCAGATAAAAAAATTGCTTCTTTAGGTCTGCGTATTCGCCGTGGCTGCTCTTTTCATGGTTTGGCGTTAAATGTTGATATGGACTTACAGCCTTTCCAGCGGATTAATCCCTGCGGCTATGCTGGAATGCAAATGACCCAACTGCGCAATGAAACCCAGCAGGAGATTGAATTATCTGAAGTGAGTATACGTTTGCGTGATGCGCTCGTTGCGCAGCTTCAGTACAGTGAATATATAACCCTTACCGATGGGATTGAATGCTATGAGTAATCAAGAGACACCAGTTAGGGCACGGCCCGCTAAAGTAGAAATGGGGGTTAAGTTGCGCGGTGCAGAGAAACTCGCGCGTATCCCAGTGAAGATCATTCCAACCGATGATGTGCTGCGCAAACCCGATTGGATTCGTGTGCGTGTGCCGGTATCGCCAGAAGTCGAAAGCATTAAACAGACTCTGCGTAAACATAAATTACACAGTGTCTGCGAGGAAGCATCCTGCCCTAACTTGGGCGAGTGCTTCTCCAATGGCACCGCCACCTTTATGATTATGGGCGATATTTGTACCCGTCGTTGCCCATTCTGTGATGTGGGCCATGGTCGACCCAATCCGTTAGATGTCAATGAACCGCGCAACTTAGCGGCGGCAATTGCTGATATGAATCTTAAGTATGTGGTGATTACCTCAGTTGACCGTGATGACTTACGTGATGGCGGTGCACAGCACTTTGCTGACTGTTTACGGGAAATTCGCGCGCTGGCGCCCCATGTGCAGTTAGAAACTTTAGTGCCTGACTACCGCGGCCGGATGGATATTGCTTTAGAGATCACTGCCACTGAGCCGCCGGATGTATTTAACCACAACCTCGAAACTGTACCGCGCCTATATAGAGCAGCGCGCCCAGGGTCTGACTTTGAGTGGTCCTTGGACTTGCTCGAACGCTTTAAGCAGCGTGTGCCGGGTGTGCCGACTAAGTCGGGCTTAATGTTGGGTTTAGGTGAGACTGATGAAGAAGTCATTGAGGTGATGCAGCGCATGCGCGAGCATGACATTGATATGCTGACTTTAGGCCAGTATTTACAGCCGTCTCGCGACCATATGGCAGTAGAGCGCTATGTGCATCCAGATGTGTTCGCTTGGTTTGCCGAAGAAGGTCTTAAAATGGGTTTTAAAAATGTCGCTTCGGGCCCACTGGTTCGCTCCTCGTACCATGCTGACCAGCAGGCATTGGAACAGTTGCAGTCAGTTTAGCGCCTAAGGTTAAATAAAAAACCCGTATCCAGTGGTGCAATGGATACGGGTTTTTTTGGCGCTGAGCAATACAGCTTGGCTGATAGGCATGCTTGCAGCAGCTGGCTAGAAGAGGTTAGCTTAGCGCTCCAAGTGCTCAAGTTTATTGGCCACACCATCCCAGTCTTCAGCGTCTGGAAGTGGGTCTTTCTTTTCAGTAATGTTTGGCCAGATATCTGCCAGCTCTTGGTTTAGGGCCGTATATTCCTGCATATCCTCCGGCACTTCATCTTCGGCATAAATGGCTTCAGCAGGGCATTCTGGCTCACAAAGTGCACAGTCAATGCACTCGTCTGGGTGAATCACCAAAAAGTTTGGGCCTTCATAGAAGCAGTCTACTGGGCAGACTTCTACGCAGTCGGTGTACTTGCATTTAATGCAGTTATCAGTGACAACGAAGGTCATAACGAGTTATCTCCTTGGGCTGGTCACTTGCGCTCTATCTAAGTAAAGCTGCAAGTAAAATAGTAAGCACTGGCTAAGTTCAGCGCAATCAGTAATTAAAAGTCTGGCAATTCTAACAGCTTGCACTCAATAAGGTTAGATTTGCCGCTTCCAGGCGTAAAGCAGATCAAGCGCTTGCTTGGGCGACAGCTCGTCTGGATTGGTATCGCCTAATTCTAACAGTAGAGGGTGTGGCTGCGTAGCGAATAAGTCATTTTGTATCGGTCGTGGCTCACTGGGCGCGGGAGTGCCAGCTTGAATAAGGCTTTGCTCTTCCAATAATTGCAGGTGCTCCCGCGCTCGGCTAATCACTTTGGTCGGTACACCCGCCAGCTGAGCAACAGCTAATCCATAGCTTTGGTTAGCAGGCCCAGGTAGAACGCTGTGTAAAAAGATAATTTGATCTTGGTGCTCAGTAGCACTTAAATGCACATTGGCTACATTATCTAAGCGCTCGGGTAGAGAGGTAAGTTCAAAGTAGTGGGTAGCAAAGAGTGTCCAGGCTTTAAGCTCAGCCAATTGCTCAGCAGCAGCCCAAGCTAAGGACAAACCATCAAAAGTACTGGTACCACGACCCACTTCATCCATCAGCACCAAGCTACTGTCACTGGCATTGTGCAGAATATTAGCGGTTTCACTCATTTCCACCATAAAGGTCGAGCGGCCACCGGCTAAGTCATCACTGGAACCAATCCGAGTGAAAATACGGTCCACCAAGGACAGCGAGCACTGCTGAGCAGGAACAAAGCTACCAATGTGCGCCAGTAGCACGATTAAAGCAGTCTGGCGCATATAGGTGGATTTACCACCCATGTTTGGGCCAGTGATAATTAGCATGCGTGTTTCATTGTCCATGCTGACATCATTGGCGACAAAGGGCGTGGTTAACACATGTTCAACCACTAAGTGGCGGCCTTGCTTGATTTCTAATAATGGCTGCTGAGTAAATTGTGGACGGCACAGATCCAAATTCAGCGCGCGTTCAGCGAGGTTGCTGATTACATCCAGCTCCGCTAGCGCCGCAGCACTCTCTTGTAAGGATGCAATATCCGCAATCAACGTATCCAATAGTTCATCATACAACTGCTTTTCACGGGCTAAAGCACGGCTTTTTGCCGACAGCGCTTTATCTTCAAAAGCTTTTAGCTCTGGGATAATAAAGCGTTCGGCACTTTTTAAGGTTTGTCGGCGAATATATTCAGGCGGTACATGTTCCGCTTGGCGAGTGGGCACTTCAATAAAATAGCCATGTACGCGGTTGTAGCCCACTTTTAGATTGGCCAAACCCGTGCGTTCTTTTTCCCGGGTTTCCAAGTCGATTAAAAACTGCCCAGCATTTTCACTGATAGTCAGCAGTTCATCCAGCTCTGCATCGTAACCCAGCTTTAACACACCGCCTTCACGAATCACTGCTGGTGGATTATCAATAATAGCGCGGCTGAGGGTGTCGGCAAGCTCTGGATAAACGCCAATACCTGTGGCCAGTTGTTGGATGCGGCTGATATCTAAGTCGGTCAGTACCTCTTGTAGGGCCGGCAGCGCGCTGAGCGCATCACGTAGACGGGCTAAGTCTCGTGGTCGCGCACTGCGCAAACTGATGCGGGCTAAAATGCGTTCAATATCACCAATATCTTTCAGCGCCGGTTGCACCTTTTCAAAATGATACTCATTGAGTAAATAGGCAATGGCATCTTGACGTGCTTCGAGCACTGACTGCTGGCGCAAAGGACGGTTCAGCCAGCGACTGAGCAAGCGGCTACCCATGCTGGTCTGGCAACGGTCAATGACTGATTGCAGAGTATTGTCGCGACCGCCGGATAAGTTTTTATCCAACTCCAAGTTGCGTCGGGTGGCAGCGTCCAATACCACTGTCTCACTGATACGCTCATGGAACAGGCTGCGGATATGGGGCAGAGCAGTGCGCTGGGTTTCTTTCGCGTAATTCAATAAACAACCGGCAGCGCCAATGGCCAGTGACAGTTGATCACAGCCAAAACCTTTGAGGTCTTGAGTGGCAAATTGTTGGCATAAGGCTTTAAAAGCACTGTCGTAATCAAAGTCCCATGGCGGTCGGCGTTGAGTGCCGCTGCGTTTATTCAAAGCAGGCAGTAGCGACCAATCGTCTGGGATTAATAGTTCGGCTGGGTTAATCCGTTCCAGCTCAGCTAAAACATTCTCCTCATTGTGCAGTTCTTGCACGCTAAAGCGCCCGCTGCTGATATCCAATACGGCGAGGCCGTACAGGTTGTCTTGGTTAAACAATGCTGCAACCAGGTTGTCGCGGCGATCATCCATTAAAGCTTCGTCGCTGACCGTCCCGGGAGTGAGAATGCGCACCACTTGCCGTTCCACTGGGCCTTTAGTAGTCGTGGCTGGATCGCCGGTTTGTTCACAGATAACCACCGACTCGCCAAGACTCACTAAGCGTGCCAGATAACCTTCAGCGGCATGGAAAGGAATGCCGGCCATGGGAATAATACTGCCACCGGACTGTCCGCGGGAGGTTAGAGTGATGTCCAACAACTGAGACGCTTTTTTTGCATCGTCATAGAAAAGTTCATAAAAGTCACCCATGCGGTAAAACATAATTTGACCAGGGTGTTGATTTTTTAACCGCCAATACTGCTGCATCATCGGGGTGTGTTTACTTAAATCTTTGGCACTCATAAGGAACTAGACTCAATAGCGTTGCAAAAGGTCTAGTCTAGCGGATTATGCAAAAAAATTATGCAGTGCCGCGGCAAGACGCAGTAAATGACCTACTTAAGCATGTTAAATTAAGCCACAGTGAGCATTGCTGAAGCAAAGGAGATGAGAATGAGTAAGCAGAATGAGAGCGATCAGTTAGACGATGACAGCTTGGCCTATGCGCAAGCGCAAACTGGTGTGCAAGCTGAAGATCCACTGGTAGCAATTAAAAATATGCGTTTAGAGCAGCTGGCGCAATGCCGTTTAAAATCTGCCGAGGAAATTCAGACTATGCGTGAGAAGCTGAGAAACAAGGCAAAGCATGAGGATGCGGATAAGGTTTAATTGACAACTCTTTCAGCTGGTGCGGCTGATTGTTGTTTAACCAAGCAGTGCTCGGGATGCTCGAGCTTGGCTTACGACTGTGATCTGTTGATTGCTCAGTATTATATCTGCAGCTTGCTTAAGCTCAACATAATCTGGCCGCGGACATTGCCTTCCTGATCTTGAACAATAAGCAGTAATCACCTTATTTTAATTCGATAGTGCTAAATGGTTTTTATGGAGTCGCGCAATGTCACAAAGTCTTAGGTTAAGCCTTGAAGGCATCTATGAACTGTGCTGTAACGCCTTGCGTGCCTGTGGCGTCAGTCAGTTAAATATTGAGCCCATTGCCCGTGCTTTCGTGGCAGCAGAGGCGGATGGGATTAAAAATGTTGGGTTAAGCTACTTTGTAGATTATTTGCACTGCCTGCGCAGTGGCAAAATTAATGCTCAAGCAGTGCCAAAAATAAGCCAATCCGCCGCCAGTAGTTTAGTGGTCGAAGGTGATGGCGGAGTGACCATGACGGCCTTTGATGTGGCATTCGTAGATTTTATTGCAGCAGCAAAAAACACCGGTATTGCTGCCTTATCGATAAAAAATGTGCATACCTGCGGTGTACTGGGTTACTTTGTTGAGCGTATCGCCGAGCAGGGTTTAGTGGGGCAGGCCTATGCCAATGCGCCGGCCATGGTGGCACCTTTTGGCGGGATACTGCCGTTTTTTGGCACCAACCCGCTGGCATTTGCTGTGCCCATTGCCGGGCGTGCACCGCTGGTGGTGGATCAATCCACCTCGACCACCGCCTATGTAAACATCCGTGCTGCGGCCAATCGTAATGAACCCATTCCAGACCATTGGGCGCTGGATAAGTCTGGGCAACCGACTACGGATGCCGATGCTGCTTTAGATGGCAGTATCACGCCTTCAGGTGGCTATAAGGGTTCAAACTTAGCCTTGCTGGTGGATGTCATGTCAGCTGGTTTAACTGGTTCAACTTGGTCCCATGCTGCAGGCTCTTTAACCGAAGGGAGTGAGCGCCTCAATCTGGGTCAGTTCTTTATTGCTATCGATCCACTGCATTTTGCTGGCGAAGACTTTAGCTTAAGAATGCAAGATTATGCGCGCGTGTTGGAAAAACAGTATGACGGTTATCTACCGGGCAGTAATCGCCTTCAGCAGCGGCGTATCCACAGAGAACAAGGGGTTGAGTTTGAGCCGGCATTAATCGAACAAATTAATCACTATATCGCCAATCCTATTGCTCACTAGCAGAGTTGCTGGCAATGGTCAGAGTAAAGACAAGTGGTCCACACTGCATGTCAATGGCACATTTTATCTGTATCAAAGAAGCTGAAAGGCTCGGAGCGGGATGCTTGGCATTCAGTTTTAGCCAGCTGTTGGAAAGCAATTGGCTGGTTATGTTGGCTGGGTGAACAACAATTCAGAAGCTGCTGGTTGGCAACGATTGGCGACGGAATGATTTAAACCATAAGCGGATCGTTCTAGGTGAACGATCCGCACCGGTGTCGCGCTTGGATCAGCACTTTAAGTGCCCATAAAACCTATCATTTTCTTACTCAATCACACCACAAGCCATACGTGCGCCACCGCCACCTAAAGGTGCTGGATCGTCACTGTGGTTATCACCACCGGCATGAATCATAATTGAACGATTTTTAATTTGCGATAATTCGCTAAGTTTAGGCGCTAATACTGGATAGCTAGCCACGCCATCTGCGTTAACGTACAAGGCTGGTAAATCACCTAAGTGGCCCTCTTTGTTAAACGGGCCTAAATGTTTACCGGTGTTGTCGGGATCCATATGCCCTCCTGCAGCACCTGCTGGAGTGATCTTACCTTGAGGGTCTGTGCTGGGGCCACAGTCAGGCTTATCGTGAATATGGAAACCGTGGATACCAGGGGTTAAATCTTTCAGGTTAGGCGTAAAGAGTAAGCCGTAATCCGTTTCTTCAACGGTTATCTGACCTAAATTTGCCCCTTGTCCTTGTTCGTTTACTGCATGGATATCAATATCGAGGCTTTCTGTAGCCAAAGCATTATTTATGAATACTGTGTTTGCAATAGCAAAAGCTAAAGCCGAAGCAATGCCAGTAAATTTTTTCATTGTATTCTCCAATTTTAGGTTACTTACAATCATCGACTAACAGCAGGTGAATGCATATTATCAAATGATATCAACCGCTTGGCCTGACATTTTACTGCTGATTAAGAACTCATAAAATATGAGCTGTCATAAACAACGTACTCATCCAGTGGTGTTTGAATAAGACGATGTTTTTTTATCTCAGATAAAGCGTTATACATTGACCTGCATTTAGACAGTAAGTGCAATGTTTTAAATAGTCTATCCATCGTTAGTCAATTATTTTTAGGCATAGGTGGCTTGGAGGAGCATGAGCTTATGTGGGCTAGCGAACAGACGACTAAATTTGGTGCGGATAGTTTGAAGGTTCTGGGTGGTAAAACTCGTTCGCTGTAACTATCGGAGATAAATAATGAATTACTTAAAACGCGATTCTTTAGGTATTTATAAATCGTTCGAAGGTAATGACAATGATCATAATGGTCCGGGTCCCCATCTTATGGGCGCCGAAACATTAATTGGTAACAATGTTTACAATACACAAGCGGAAAGTTTAGGTGATATTAAAGAGATTATGCTAGATATGCGCACTGGTCGAGTGAGTTATGCGGTATTAGAGTTTGGCGGGTTTTTGGGCATGGGGTCAAAGCTCTTTGCTGTGCCCTGGAGTGTTTTAAAACTGGACACTGTTGAAAAGCGTTTTATCTTTGATGTCAGCAAAGAAAGTTTAGAAAACGCGCCCGGGTTTGAAAAAGATAATTGGCCTGATATGGCTGACCCTGCATGGGAAAAGGGCATACACGATTATTATGGTGCGCAATTGTATCCTGAATCCTAAGCTAATTTAATTTGATAATCCGTGCTTGATTAATACTCAAGCACGGACAGTTTAGCTCAGAGATTTATCATGTTTTTTCGCGCAGCGTGGTATGTCTATACTTTTTTTGACTCGGCCAACTAAGGTTATTAATGGGCTCTAAATGAGAGTATATGAACTTTGTTTTGTGAGATCGAGAATATCAATTCGCAAATTTTGCGCAGCATTAGCAGGGTTCTGCATACAGTCGCGAAAAATTTAATAACAGCTAGTTACGCTATTACCGTTCGTCGTAAATTCTAGTGTTAATGCCGCAAGTTTGAACAGCAGTGAGCTCGTTAAAATACAGTTTGTCTTAATATATCGTTGGGCAGTAATAGCATTGATGGTTAACAGCATTCGCTACAACAACAGCTAGGATGGATTATGAAAAACAAAATCGATCATACCGACCCCGCTAAAACGATAAATCTGGAACGTGGTATGGGTGGCGAGACTCATCAGCGTGCAGATGCAGATACTCCAGCACTGACCACCCAGCAAGGCGTGGTTATTGCCGACAACCAAAATTCGCTTAAAGCAGGCAGCCGTGGCCCCACACTTCTCGAAGACTTTGTCTTGCGCGAAAAAATCCACCATTTTGACCATGAGCGTATTCCTGAACGCATTGTGCATGCGCGGGGCAGTGCAGCCCATGGTTATTTTGAGCTGACTGAGTCCTTAGAGGACTATACAACAGCCAAGATTCTTAGCGAAACCAATAAGCAAACACCTTTGTTCACGCGATTTTCTACGGTAGCTGGGAGTAAAGGCTCAAAAGATACCCCGCGTGATGTGCGTGGTTTTGCGGTCAAAATTTATACTGAAGAAGGTAACTGGGATATTGTCGGTAATAATATGCCGATCTTCTTTATTCAAGATGCGATGAAATTTCCCGATTTGGTGCACGCGGTAAAACCTGAGCCCGATCGTGGTTTTCCGCAAGCAGCCTCAGCTCATGATACTTTTTGGGATTTCGTGTCGCTAACCCCTGAAACCATGCACAACGTAATTTGGTTGATGGGTGACCGCGCATTGCCACGCAGTCTGCGCATGATGGAAGGCTTTGGTATACACAGTTACCGTTTAATTAATAAAGAGGGTAAAAGCACTTTTGTCCGTTTCCATTGGAAGCCGGTGCTGGGTGTTCAGTCAACCACCTGGGATGAGGCAGTGAAAATCTCCGGAGCGGATCCTGATTATCATCGTCGCGATTTGTTTGAGTCGATTAGTAATGGTGATTTCCCCGAGTGGGAATTTGGCGTGCAGTTGTTTACTGAAGAGCAGGCACAACAGTTTCCGTTTGACCATCTCGATGCGACCAAGCTGATTCCAGAAGAGACGGTGCCAGTTAAAATAATCGGAAAAATGGTGCTCAACCGTTATCCTGATAATTTTTTTGCTGAAACTGAACAAGTTGCATTTTGTCCATCGCATCTGCCGCCAGGTATTGATTTCAGCAATGATCCCTTGCTGCAAGGTCGGCTGTTTAGTTATCTAGACACTCAACTATCGCGCTTAGGATCGCCTAATTTTGCGCAAATACCGATCAACGCTCCTAAATGCCCGTTTGCTAATCTGCAACGGGATGGTCATATGCAGATGCAAGTACCCAAAGGGCGCGTGGCGTATGAGCCGCAAAGCCTAGACCCAAGCATGCCCCGTGAAAGTGTGGAGCGTGGTTTTGAGTCATTTTCTGAGGAACTGGATGACGGTGTGAAAGGCCGCGTGCGGGCGGAAAAATTTGCTGATCACTACAGCCAGCCACGGATGTTCTATCGCAGCCAAACACCCCCTGAACAAGCACACATTGCTTCAGCCTATGCGTTTGAACTGGGCAAAGTCGACGCGGCGCATGTGCGTGCCCGTACGCTCAGTCATTTACGTCATATTGATGAGGAATTGGCCAGCCGTGTTGCGCAGGCGTTGGGTATGGAATTGCCAGAAGCTGCTGATGCTGCCGCTCCCGTCGTGGATATGGCGACCTCCGATGCCTTGCAGACGATTGGGCGTGCAGCTAAAAGTCTAAAAGGACGTCTGGTTGCTATCTTAGTCGCCGAGGGTTCTAAATGCAGTGAAATAGACAAGTATGAGAATGCCATTAAAACTGCTGGCGCAAGCGTGAAAATTATTGCGCCTGGCCGTGAAGTGGTGCTGGATGATGGTACGCGTATTCAATCTGCTGAGCGCATTGCCGGCGCACCTTCAGTGCTCTTTGATGCAGTGGTCAGTATTATTATGCCGGAGCAAGCCAAAAAATTGGCCAAAGATAGCGCAACGCTCGATTGGTTTACTGACGCTTATGCGCATTGCAAAGCGATCGCTTATTGCGGTGCGACAGATGAGTTTATCCTCAGTAAGCTGCCCATTGAAAAAGATGCTTTTATCACGCCACTGGCTGATATGGATGCTTTTATTGAGCATGCCAAATCGCGCTTGTGGGAACGGGAGCCTAAGGTGCGTGATTTGGCATAAATTGCTCTAGACATAATCGCGTCTGCTGCATCCTTTGCAGTTGCTTATAGTTAAATCTAAAACTCAGCCTAAGTGCTGAGTTTTAGATTTAATAGGGGCATCGTTGTGAGGTTAATCGCAACGTGATCATTTTTATCGAATAAAGCTTCTAACTCAAAGTAACAATCTTGAGCCATTCACTGATTGTGTGAGTTAGCGTACATACAGGCGCGGGTGAACGGATTCCAATGGACTGCAAGTGCGCCGCGTGGCAAATAGGCCAGCGCGGACTGAACTGCTCGCGAGGCCTGCTATGACCAGCCCACTCGATCTTCAATGCATCAATACACTGCGTTTTTTGTCGGTTGATATGATTCAGCAGGCCAACAGTGGTCATCCTGGTTTGCCGCTGGGCGCAGCCACCATGGCGTATGCGCTGTGGACTGGCCATTTGAAGCACCATCCAGCCAATCCACACTGGCCCGATCGCGACCGCTTTGTGCTTTCTGCAGGGCATGGCTCTGCGCTGCTCTACAGTCTGTTGCACTTGACGGGTTATGCTTTGTCGCTGGACGATCTGCAGCATTTCCGGCAATGGGCTAGCAAAGCGCCGGGGCATCCGGAGCGCGGTCACACCCCTGGCGTGGAGATCACCACAGGCCCGTTGGGCCAGGGCTTGGCCAATGCCGTCGGCATGGCGATTGGCGAGGCACATTTAGCGGCGCGCTATAACCGCGCAGGGCATCGGCCGATTGATCACCGCACGTGGGCCATCGTCAGTGATGGTGACCTGATGGAAGGTGTGGCAGCCGAGGCTGCATCACTGGCCGGCCACCTGCAACTGGGCAAGCTGGTGTGCCTGTATGACGACAATCGGGTTACGTTGTCAGCTGGCACCGACATCACATTCGATGAAGATCGTGCGCTGCGCTTTCAGGCTTATGGCTGGCAAACGCTGGTGGTCGAGGATGGTAATGACCTAAATGCAGTGCATGCAGCATTGGATGCAGCAAAGGCTGAGTCTAAGCGCCCGACACTGATATTGGTGCGTACCAACATTGGTTTTGGCTCACCGCAGCAAGACAGTTTTAAAGCCCATGGCTCAGCGCTGGGGGTTGAAGATGTTAAGCGTACTAAGCAGACGCTGGGTTGGCCGCTCGATCCAACCTTTCTAGTGCCGGCGCCGGCACTGGCGCATTTTCGTCGAGCGTTGCAGCAAGGTGCCAAGGCTGAGGCCGATTGGAACGCACGCTGGAGCGCTTACGCTGAGGCTTTCCCTGGTGAGGCTGCCGAACTGCAGGGTCGCCTGCGCGGCGAGCTGCCGGTGGACTGGGATGCTGGTGTGCCGGTGTTCGCGCCTGACGCTAAAGGCATCGCCAGTCGTGTTGCAGGTGGGCAGATCATCAATGCTATTGCCTCACGTTTGCCTGCACTGTTTGGTGGCTCGGCTGACTTGGATCCATCAACCTATACCGCGTTGAAGGGACTGGGTACTTTTAACCCGCTGATTCGTGCAGGCGAAGATACTCAGGGCAGCGATGTCGGAGGCTGGAGTTGTGCTGGCCGCAACCTGCATTTCGGTGTGCGTGAGCACGCGATGGGCGCGATCGTCAACGGTTTGGCGGCGCACGGCGGCTTCCTTCCGTTTGGCTCAACCTTTCTAATTTTTTCCGACTACATGCGTCCAGCGATTCGTCTGGCGGCGCTGATGGGTTTACATGTGGTGTATGTGTTCACCCATGACAGTCTTGCGCTCGGCGAAGATGGTCCGACCCACCAACCTATTGAGCAGTTGGCCAGCTTACGCGCGATACCGAACCTTTCGTTGATCCGGCCGGCCGATGCCAACGAGACTGCGGTGGCGTGGCAGGTGGCGGTTGAAACTCGCGATCGTCCAGTCCTGTTGGTGCTGTCACGGCAAGCCCTGCCAACCTTGGACCGCAACCGCTGTGCCAGCGCTGAGGGCCTGCGTCGCGGTGCTTATGTCATATTTGAGCTGCCTGTGGCAGGTGCGCGCAGCACCTTACCTGATCTGCTATTGCTTGCCAGTGGATCGGAAGTTGCACTGATCTTGTCAGTTGCCGCGCGCCTGCAAAGCGAAGGCGTTGCCGTGCGTTGTGTGTCGATGCCAAGCTGGGATCTGTTTGATGCGCAACCGCAGAGCTATCGTGATGCTGTACTGCCGCCTGAAGTACCTGTACGGCTGGCAGTTGAGTTAGGCGCGGTGCAGGGCTGGCATCGTTATGTTGGCGATCAGGGCGAGGTGCTGGGCGTCGAGCGTTTCGGTGCATCGGCACCGGCCGAGGTGCTGCTGCACGAATATGGGTTCACACCGGATAAGGTTTATGCGCGGGCCAAAGCACTATTGCAATCAAACAACCAGTCAACGTGAGAACCACCAGCGTCTTAGCACTGCCTTCCAGCGCGATGACGGCATATTGAGGTGGGCCTTTGCCGCTTGCCTGATGGCATCGGTTTGTGTGGGGTAGGCGTGAATGACCTGCGCCATGGTCGATAAACCGATACCAGCGACCATTGCCAATGACAGGCCGTTGATCATATCGCCGGCTTGGCGAGCTACTACGGTGGCGCCGAGAATCTTGTCGCTGCCGTCGCGCACGTGGATTTTCACAAAGCCGTTTTCATCGCCGTCGATAATCGCTCGATCGATTTCATGCATCGGCACCGTGTAGGTTGTCACTGGAATGCCACGTTCGCGTGCTTGGCGTACATACATACCGACATGAGCAATCTCTGGGTCGGTGTAGGTGCACCAGGGAATCGTCAGTGCACTCAGGCGTGCACGTCCGAAACACAAGGCATTACGCACGACAATGCGTGCCGAGGCCTCGGCGACATCGATAAATTGGTGCTCCAAACAGACATCGCCAGCAGCGAAGATACCTTTGTTTGTCGTGCGCAAAAAATCGTCCACGACAATCCCCCGATCGGGATCGTAGTCAATCCCAGCGGCTTCCAGATTCAAGCCTGAGAGCGCTGGTCGGCGACCGATGCCGGTGAGGATTGCGTCAACCGTGATGGTCGCGACGTTGCCGTCGTTGAGCGTTTCAACGATTTTCTGTCCGTTTTCGACCCGCACATTGACTGCCCTTGTATTAAGGTGAACCTCAACGCCATCGCGTGCTAAAGCCTCAGCCAACAATTGGGCGGCATCCCGCTCCTCCTTGGGTAGGAACAGTGGTTGCGCGTGGGCGATGATGGTGCGACAGCCAAAGCGGGACAGGGCTTGTGCTACTTCACAGCCCACTGGGCCGCCGCCGATCACCAGTAAACTGGCGGGTAGTTCTGTCAGATTGAAAAGAGTCTCATTGGTCAAGTAGCCAGCCTCGTCAAGGCCCGGAAGGGTTGGCATCACAGCACGGGATCCGGTAGCGATCAGCGCTTTTTTAAAGCGCAAGCGCAAACCATCAACCTCTACTGTATTGCGATTAATAAAACGTGCGGTGCCAAAAAACAAATCAATGCCTTCGGCGGCAATGTGCTGCGCCGAGTCAGTGCGACCCAGGCGAGCACGGACGCGGCGCATACGCTCCATCACCAACGGAAAGTCGACTGCTATGGGTTGCGTTGTGCGCGCCCCATAGGCTTCGGCGTTACGCATCTCAGCATACAAGCGGGAGGTTCGGATCAAAGATTGCGACGGTATGGCGCTGTAGTTTAGCGCGAGACCACCGAGCAGGTGCCGCTCGATAAGTGCCACACGGGCGCCCAGCGCCGCTGCGGTGCGCGCAGCCATCAACCCAGCCGGCCCCGCACCGATAACCAGTAGGTGGTAGGGTTCGCGCGGTTGCGGGTTGTGCCAGCCCGATGGTTGGCCGTTGAGACCCAGTTGCTTCTCATCAGTAGCCGTGTGCGAAGAACTTTCTGGTGGATAGGAATTAAGCATTGCTATTGCCCTCTGCTCAGCCAGCCGCCCTTGAAACCCGCGCGACGCAGTCCAGCACGCAGGAATGGATTGGCGCGACCCAGTCGCCAGAGTAACCCACTGCGGTAGTTCTCAATCATCAGCACGATCATGCCCTGATCGAGACCAAATTGACCCGGTGAGACCCAACCCTGCGGGCCGGCCTCGGTTACGCTGGGGTTGAAGCCGCTGGCGTGAATAAGGGTGGCGTTGCCGCCCTTGCTCCGCGAGCACAGCGCGCGCAGTGCTGGTAACACCAGTTCAGGGGCGAAGACCAAGGACGATAGCGTTGCTGAAGGGCACAGCGTGCCATCATCTGGACCATAAGGCACGCCGCGCGCAGCGTAACCATAGAAGCTCTGTTGCCGTCCGCCGATGCGTCGCGGGCTGGCATGCGGCCCGTCGCCGGCGGACAACCCCCAGCAATCGACGCCATAATCGGCAAAACTACCGGGGTTGCGGATCGCATACTCGCGTTGTACATAGGTGGCACGTCGACTGTTTTCAAAGTAGTCGCAGTTCTTCTCGCGCATAAAAGCATCGCGGATACCGCGAAAATCGATCCACACATGGGAAAACTGATGGATAAACAACGGCCCTGCATAGAGAAAGTTGTGGCCGTACAGGTTTTCCCATTGGTAGGTTGCGGTCCAAGCAGTGAAACTCTCGTCACCGAGCGCATGGGTCGGCGAGCCCAGACCTAGCGCGTACAAGAGAATTGCTTCGCTGTAACCTTCCCAACCGTAGTCGAGGAAGCCGCACTCAGGCTTCCAGCCGTGGGTCACGGCACCCCCTTCACGCTGTGCCCAGCGCCAGTCAACGCGACGGTACAACGCATTGGCCAGTCGGCGCAGTTCGCTTTCATTGGCTTGTTCACGATCGAAATAGCTTGCTGCGGTCAGCACACCGGCCATCAGCAAACCTGTATCAATCAACGAGACTTCCGAATGCCAGACACGCGTGCCGCTGTGCATATCGAGGAAGTGGAAGTAGAAGCCGCGGTAACCTGTGGCTCGTGCGCTGCCCGATTGATCGCTGTGCATAAGAAAGTGCAGCACTGTTAGCGTGCGCTGCACTGCTTCAGCGCGTTCCATCCAGCCTCGCTCGACGCCGACTGAGTAAGCTGACAAAGCGAAACCGATCACCGCAATACTGCACGGCGCATCCTTGTGCGTGGTGTCGGCGAGCAAACCGTTGCGCGGATTGTAGACCTGTAAAAAATAGTCGAACGCATCACGCTGCAGTTGTTCGAGCAGAGCATCGTCTGAGCACGGCTCTGCTGGCTGGTTGAAGTGGAGCGCAGGCTTCTTCATGTTACGCTGATCGCTTTATCAACGATGGCTTGCGCTTCCTGCAGAATGCGTTGCAGGTGTTCTTGGCCGTTGAAACTCTCGGCGTAAATCTTATAAATATCTTCGGTGCCCGATGGCCGCGCTGCGAACCAGCCGTTTTCGCTAACGACCTTGATGCCACCAATAGCCGCGCCGTTACCGGGCGCGTGAGTCAGTACAGTGCTGATCGGTTCACCGGCCAGCGTCTGGGTATGGATACTGGCTGGCGTGAGCGCCGCCAGTTGTGCTTTTTGCGCCGTCGACGCTGCTGCTTCAACGCGATCGGCGACCGGCTCGCCAAGCTGTTGCACCAGCTGCGCATAGACCTGAGCTGGATTATGTCCGCAGCGGGCGGTGATCTCAGCGGCCAGCAACGCCGGTACCAAACCATCTTTATCGGTGGTCCAGACTGTGCCGTCGCGCCGCAGAAAACTGGCGCCGGCGCATTCCTCGCCGCCGAAGCCAAGGGAGCCATCCAGCAACCCGGGCGCAAACCATTTGAAACCCACCGGTACTTCATACAGTGTGCGACCCAGCCGTGTTGCTACGCGATCGATCAGGCTGGTGCTGACCACTGTCTTACCGATCGCCGCATGTGCAGCCCATGCTGAGCGGTGTTTGAATAGATAGTCAATGGCCACGCAGAGATAGTGATTCGGTGGCATCAGCCCAGCAGTGGGCGTAACAATGCCGTGGCGATCGTGATCGGTGTCGCAGGCAAAGGCAATATCGAAATCATCTTTCATCCCTTGCAGGCGTTGCATCGCGTAGGACGAGGATGGGTCCATGCGGATGTGGCCATCCCAGTCGAGCGTCATAAAGCCGAACGTTGGATCAATGACCTCGCTGACCACGGTCAAATCGAGCTGATACTGTTCAGCGATACGTGCCCAGTAATGCACACCAGCACCGCCGAGCGGATCGACGCCGATGCGCATCTTGGCTGCACGGATTAGATCAAAGTCGATCACGCTGTCAAGATCGGCAACGTAGGTGCTGAGGTAGTCGTGGCGGTGGGTGGTTAAGGCATTAAGTGCACGGGAGTAAGGCATGCGTTTGACTCCCACCAGTTTAGCTTCTAGAAAACAGTTAGCGGCAGCTTCGATGTCAGCGGTGATGTCGGTGCTCGCGGGGCCACCGTTGGCTGGGTTGTACTTGAAACCGCCATACTCAGGAGGATTGTGCGAGGGCGTCACGACAATGCCATCGGCCAGCCCCGAATTGCGCCTACGATTGTAGGTCAGGATGGCGTGGGAGATGGCCGGTGTTGGTGTGTATTCGTCGTTGCTCGCCAGCAGCACCTCGACGCCGTTGGCGGCCAATACTTCAAGCGCACTGGCGCAGGCCGGTGGTGACAAAGCATGACTATCGATGCCCAAAAACAGTGGCCCAGTGATGCCATGGCGCTGTCGGTACTGACAAATGGCCTGCGTCACTGCCAGTACGTGCCATTCGTTGAACGAGCACTCAAACGATGAGCCGCGATGACCGGAGGTGCCGAAGGCGACGCGCTGCGAGGGCACTGATGGATCGGGCACATCGGTGTAGTACGCACTGACCAGTCGAGGCACATCAACCAGTAGCGAGCGGGGAGCCAGTTTGCCGGCCAGAGGACTGATCAAGGTAGCCATGGTGAGCACTCCAAAGTTAGGTTGCAGATGTAACGTTCGCACGCCGACGTCGATAATGCTGGATCAGCGCATGAGTCGAGCTGTCGTGGTCGAGTTGTGTGTTATTGCTGCTCTCGAGTTCGGGTAATAGACGCTGTGCTAGTGCTTTACCGAGTTCGACCCCCCATTGGTCAAACGAATCGATACCCCAAATCACGCCTTGAGTGAAGACGCTGTGCTCGTACAGCGCGATCAGGGTACCCAGTGTTTTGGGGGTTAATTGTTCGGCGAGGATGGTGTTGCTCGGCCGATTGCCTACCAATACATGGTGCGGCACTTGCGCCGCAGGGATACCCTCGGCCGCTACGGCAGCGGCGCTCTTGCCGAACGCCAGCGCTTGGCTCTGGGCAATCAGGTTGGCCATCAGTAAATCGTGTTGAGCGCCGAGTGGGTTCAGGCTCCGGCAGAAACCGATAAAATCGCATGGCACCAGGCGCGTGCCTTGGTGCAGCAACTGGTAGAATGAATGTTGGCCGTTGGTACCGGGTTCACCCCAGAGAATGGGTGCGGTGTTAAAGTCGACCGGCTGGCCCGCTTGGTTGACATGTTTACCGTTACTTTCCATCGTCAGCTGCTGCAAATACGCCGGCAAACGCTTCAGATATTGATCATACGGCAGCACTGCAGTGGTTGCTGCACCGAGAAAATTATTATTCCAAATGGCCAGTAGACCGAGCAGGGCGGGCATGTTTTTTTCGATCGGCGCCTGTTGAAAGTGTTGATCCATCGCATGAAAACCGGCCAGTAGCTCAGCAAAGTGCTGTGGTCCAATGGCGATCATGGTTGACAGGCCAATTGCTGAATCCATGGAGTAGCGACCGCCCACCCAATCCCAGAAGCCGAACATGTTCTGCGCAGTGATGCCAAACTGCGCAACACCTTGGGCATTGGCCGAGACTGCGACGAAGTGCTGCGCCACTGCCTGCTCGTCACCGAGCTGACTGGTACTCCACTGGCGTGCGGCGCGGGCATTGGTCAGAGTCTCTTGGGTGGTGAAGGTTTTCGAGCAAATAATGAACAGCGTTTCAGCGGCGTCGAGGTCCCGTGTTGCCTCAAGCAAATCGGTGCCATCGACATTGGAGACAAAACGCAAGGTGAGATCGCGCTGACTATAGTGACGCAAAGCTTCATAGGCCATCACAGGGCCGAGGTCTGAACCGCCAATACCAATATTAATGATGTTCCGAATGCGCTTGCCGCTGTGACCGCGCCAGTCACCGCTGCGCACGGCGTCGGCAAAGACCGTCATACGTTGCAGCATGGTCTGGACTTGAGCAACCACATCGACGCCATTGACGACCAGTTTGGTTGATGGAGGTGCACGCAGCGCGATGTGTAGAACCGAGCGCTGCTCGGTGGTGTTGATCAGGTCACCACGAAACATGGCGTCGATGCGCTGGCTTAGACCGCAATCGACAGCGAGCGCTGCGAGCAACCCTAAGGTCTGCTCATCGATACGGTTTTTCGAATAATCTAAATACAGGCCAGCTGCTTCGAGGATTAAGCGTTGACCGCGCTGGTCGTCGGCGGCGAATAGATCACGCAGATGGGTGTGACCAATCTTCCTGTGGTGAGCCACCAGAGCCTGCCAGGTCGGTCGCGCTGTCAGTGACTTTGCCGTGATAGTCATGTGTCTCTCCCAGTCAGACTGGCGCGCTTTTCTTTGACCCGCAACAACAGCGCCTGCCAGGAGGCAGCGAAAGCCTCAGCGCCTTCATGCTGCAAGCGTGCGGCCAAGGCCTCGATGTCTACGCCCTCGCGCTTGAAGGTTTGCAGAACCGTCTCGGCATTGCCGCCATCGGCTGGGAGCGTGGTGCTCACTGTACCGTGGTCGGCAAAGGCCTTGAGGGTCTTTTCTGGAATGGTGTTGATGGTCTCGGCTGCGGCCAACGCTTCAATGTACAGCGTATCGGACGCCGCCGGATCTTTAGTGCCAGTGCTGGCCCACAAGAGTTGTTGCGGCCGTGCGCCGGCTGCGGCAAGTTGCACCCAGCGCGATGAAGTGAGCAGGTCACGATAAGCCTTGTAAGTACGCATGGCGATTGCGATACCGAGTTGGTTGCGCAGCGTTGCTGCGACCTCTGCTTGCACGGCCACATCCCAACGGCTGACGAATAACGAGGCCACTGAGGGTACGTTTGGGTTCAGGCCAGCCTCGATACGACGCTCGATGCCACGCATATAGGCCTGGGCTGCTGCCAGATATTGCGCTGCTGAGAACAGCAAGGTCACGTTCACCGGCACACCGGCAAAAATTGACTCCTCAATGGCTTCGACGCCAGCTGCTGTACCCGGTATTTTGATAAACAGATTGGGCCGGTTGGCTGCTGCATGCAGCTCAGCTGCGGCTTGGATGGTACCGGCAGCGTTGTCAGCTAACAGAGGAGAGACTTCGAGCGACACCCAACCGTCGAGCCCGTCGCTGGCATCGAACACCGGTCGGAATAAATCGGCCGCAGTGGTCAAATCCTCCAGTGCCAGTGCGAAAAATAGCTCCTCGGCCGAGTCGTGAAGGGGTGCCAAGCGGGTTATTGACTCGTCGTAGAAGTTACCTTGGCCAACCGCGTGCTCGAAAATCGTAGGGTTGGAGGTGAGGCCAGTGACGCAATAGTCGGCGATATAGCGTGCCAGCGTGCCGGTTTCAAGCATTTCGCGGCTGATATTATCAACCCATAAGCTCTGGCCTAAATCCTGCAGTTTCTTGGTGTTGGCGTTCATAGTGATTCCTCGTTGACGTGCTGCCTGAGCAAAGACCAGAGATCAAGGTCGGCGAGTTCACCAATCTGCTCGATGGTGACGTCGGCAGCCGGTTGATTGTCGATCACTGCTGGGTCCAGCGCGTAATGACCTTGGCGGGGAAAAATGGTGGTGAGCCGCTGCTGCCAAATCGCCTTCATGGCGGCGAGGACACGCAGCTTGTCATCGATCATAACGTAGTGATCGGCTGGATAATGATGCTGTATGGCGTCCAGCATCTGTTCTTTGTGTACGTAGACCAGCGCACGACCTGCCACGGCGTCCCACAAGCCCGAACGCTGCAGTTTGCGCGGCTGTAACACTACGTCGCCATCGGTCAGAATCACCGTGGGGCCGAAGCGGTCTAAATGTCGGATAACTTCCAGCGCGCGCGGGTACAGTCGCTCGGCGAACGGGTAGTCAATAATAAATGCTGCTATAAGCAGCACGCGTTGTTCGTCGCTGCTGCCCGGTTTGATATCAAGCCGAAAACGCTGCAAGGCCCCTAAATAGTCGACATAGCCAAGTTCTTCGCGCATGCCATCGAAAATTGACCAGTAGTGCTGCGCGTTGGCGACGCCAAGTTCGCGCTGCACGTGGTCGTGCAAGTCGCTGACAATACGGTCGTTCTCGAGCAGGGTATTGTCGACGTCCAGTAGGAAAATCACCTTAGGGGTCATTGCACGCCTCGATTAGTGGGGTCGTTGTGTGGCGACGCGTCGATTGCTGGCTCGTGCCAGCCGCCGTGCTCCGCGGTCAGTGCGTCGGCTGCGCTCGGGCCCCAGCTTCCGGGCGGGTAGGACAGTGCGGCGGCATGCGTGGTCAAAATAGGCTCGACCACTGCCCAAGCTGCCATCACTGCGTTGGCGTCGGTAAACAGCGCGCGGTCGCCGTTCATGGCATCACCGAGCAAACGTTCGTAAGGGGACATTAAACTGGGTTCGTCAGCATCCAGATACAGCTCCTGTTGCACGCCGACAAATTCTTTGCCTGAACGCTTGACCCGTGCCGCCAAGGCGATGCTGGCCTTGGGCTGCAGACGGAAGCGAAAGTAGTTGGCGCGAGCAGCGGTAGGCCCCGCATCGTCGAACAGACGCTGAGGTGGAGGCTGCATCTGCACCAGCACCTCGACCACTGAACGCGGCAGCTGTTTGCCGGCGCGTAAGTACCAGGGCACACCGGCCCAGCGCCACGAATTAATGAACAAGCGCAGGGCGCAGAAGGTTTCGACATCGGAATCGCTCGCAACGCCTTTTTCTTCACGGTAGCCAATGTATTGACCGCGTATCAAATCCTCAGGTTGAAGCGGCTGCATGGCGTTAAGCACGTTGGCTTTAGCGCTGTGTACGGCTTCGAAGCCTTGAAAGGCCGGCGGTTCCATGGCCAGTAAAGCAACGATTTGAAACAGATGATTTTCCACCACATCGCGCAGACAGCCGGCACTCTCATAGAAGGCGCCGCGGCTACCGACACCAAAATCTTCGGCTAGGGTCAGCTGTACGCTGGCGATGTGGTGGCGGTTCCACACTGGCTCAAGAAATGAATTGGCGAAGCGAAAATAGAGGATGTTCATAATCGCTTCTTTGCCCAAATAATGGTCGATGCGAAAGATCGAAGATTCGGGAAAGACTGCTTGTGCCACCGCATTCAATTCGCGTGCTGAAGTGAGGTCGCGACCGAAGGGTTTTTCCACAATGACTCGTGCGTTTTGCGCTAGGCCAGTAGCACCAAGGCTCTGAATAACCACACTGAACAACGAAGGAGGGATCGCTAGATAAAATGCTGGCCGTTGCGCGTCAGCGAGTGCCGCTTTGAGTGTGCTGAAAGTGCGGGCATCGTTGTAGTCGCCAGATACGTAACTGATCAGCGCAATCAGACGCTCGAACGCAGCCGGGTCGTCAATACCCCCTAAATGCTCCTCGTCTTGCAAGCTTGTGCACACGTGACCATGCCACTGATTGACACTCCAGTCTGATGAGGCCACGCCGATCACTGGCACTGTGAGTGTCCCTTTCTTGACCATGGCATAAAGCGCAGGAAAGATTTTTTTGCTGGCAAGATCACCACTAAAACCGAAGATGACTAAAGCGTCGGATTGCAGTTGCTCTGGGCACGAGTCGTTGTGGGCGGTGTTGTTCATTGTTTATCCTCAGTGGATTTCTCGACATGGCCGCCAAAAGCATGACGCATGGCCGACAGCAACTGATTGGCGAACGTTGCATCGCCACGGGAGGCAAAACGGCTGTGTAGAGCGGCGCTGAGTACTGGCGTTGGTACTGCTTCATCGAGCGCTGCGTGCAGGGTCCAGCGGCCTTCGCCTGAGTCGGCCACGTGGCCATCGAAGGCTTCGAGTTGTGGATCTTGCAGCAATGCGTCGGCGGTTAGATCGAGCAGCCACGAACCAATTACGCTGCCGCGGCGCCAGACCTCGGTGATCTCGGGCAGATCCATCTGGTAACAATAAAACTCGGGGTCACGCAGCGGCGTGGTTTCCGCATCACTGCTGTGTTCTTGCTGGCCTATATTCGCGTTGTGCAGAATGTTCAGGCCTTCGGCATAAGCTGCCATGATGCCGTACTCAATGCCATTGTGAACCATCTTGACAAAGTGGCCTGCACCGGTTGGGCCGCAATGCAGAAAACCTTCTTCGGCCGTTGCACTGGCACCGCTGCGTCCGGGTGTGCGCGGCGCCGCAGCGATGCCCGGGGCCAGCGCCGAGAAGATCGGGGTGAGCTGTTCGACGATGGGTTGTTCACCGCCGATCATTAGGCAGTAACCCCGTTCTTCACCGGCTACGCCACCGCTGGTGCCGACATCAAGGTAGTGCACTCCAATCTTGCTTAGGCTTTTTGCACGGCACACATCGTCGCGGTAATACGAATTACCTCCATCGATAACGATGTCACCGGAATCTAAGAGTGGTGTCAGCTCCTCCAGTACCTTATCGACGATGGCAGCCGGCACCATCAGCCAGACCGCCCGCGGGCGGCTCAGTTGCGCGGCGAGTTCTTGCAGCGAGTTCGCGCCAATCGCTCCTTGCGCACACAACTCGGCGACGGCAGTAGGCTGTTTGTCATGGACGACGCAGGCATGGCCATTGCTCATTAGGCGTCGCACCATACTCGCGCCCATGCGTCCCAGTCCGATCATTCCCAGTTGCATATTGTCCACCGTTGCGTTGAGCCTTAGCTATAAAGAGTTGATCAGCTACTGTTTGGGAAACTTAGGGTGCCGGCCAGCCTTGGGTAAACGCTGGCTGCATAGTTCGCTGCAGTAACCAGTAGGAGGTATGAATAGTTGGAGAACAGTTGCAATTTGAGCATGGCAGACTTGACCTCACTAAGGTGTGAGTGAACAGTTACTGACAAGGTATACAGGATATTTATTGTTGGTCTGTGCGCTAGAGTACAGACGCTGAGTATCTTTTTACTCGGCCTTAGTTGTTTGAGCTGAAGATCACTGCTTGCTTACTTAAAACTTCATAGCGACCCGTCTGTGTGGCGCTGTTGGTTAGAGTAAGAATGTGAGATGACAAAGATCGGTTACCCGCTCTTATTGGTCAGCGATGCTGAAGCGAATATCGTGAATCTCGTCAAAATAGGTTCTCTGGCTCCTCATCTTGAGCAGGGCAGCGCACTGGCCGTGTGGCTGTCGAGAAGTTACAGCTCCAATTGAGGCAATTGGAGCTGTTTGTGTAGCCATCATTCAGCCATTGTCAGGCTGTAAAACTTCTATATAGGTTGGTTATGCTCATATTAAATGTTTTATTTGTGCTGAAGTTGGCATATTGCTCTGTGTTTGCGGGTTGACTGACACTTTCCTTTATATGCATGGTCTTAAGTCTTGACAGTTCATGTATTGCTGAGGTTGGTATGGTCATAAGTCATGCTCCCGAAATGAACCATCTATTAGCTGCTTTGCCAGCGAGTGTCAGAAGTCGATTTTTTACCTCTCTGAAACTCGTTGAGCTTGAGCTAGGTGAAGTGATTTACGAGGCAGGCCAACCGCTTGAGTTCGTTTATTTTCCGATCAATTGCATTATTTCGCTGGTTCACGAAATGCTTGATGGAGCTTCTGCTGGAATCTCAATCGTGGGTTGTGAAGGCATGGTGGGTGTGGCTGTGTTTATGGATGCTGAAAGCACACTTAGTCGGGCAGTGGTGCAAAGTAAAGGCTTTGCCTATCGAATGTCCTCATCGAAGCTGCAAGAAGAATTCAATGCAGATGTCGATATACGGGTGTTGATGCTACGTTTTACTCAAGCGTTGATTGCGCAGATGTCGCAAACGGCAGTGTGCAATCGTCACCATTCTATTATTCAACAATTGTGTCGCTGGTTATTGCTGTCGCTGGATCGTCTCTCAGGTAGTAGTCTGAAAGTGACTCAAGAGTTAATCGCGAAAATGCTGGGTGTGCGCCGCGAGAGCGTCACGGAAGCTGCTGGCAAACTGCAGAAACTAAAAGTAATTGAATGCCATCGTGGCAAAATAATTGTCATTGATAGATTGGAGCTTGAGACGCTGTGCTGTGAATGTTACGCCTTGGTGAAGCATGAAACCGATCGCCTATCTGGTTACGCTTCACTTAATTCGGTGCACAAGACATAGGAAGGTGAGAGCAGTACTTGGCTGTGTTATTTCAAAATAGAAAGTGTTTTTGGTTTTACTTGGCTCTACTTACCGCCACAAAATGACCACAGCGGGTCGGATATGCACAGAAGAAAGGTTTAGGTCGTCATTGCTAAGTGTCTATTTAGTTTGAAAATATCAAACGCTACCAAGAGTCCATAGGCCTGTAAGCCCGATAAACCCCGAGCAATGCTCAAAAAAAAGTCCCTAAGTCCGAAAACTTAAGGGCTAAAGAAATTGGTGCCTCGGGGGAGAATCGA
>CAZEZR010000023.1:0-34257 GCA_964516465.1 uncultured Thiopseudomonas sp.
ATAGATCGCCGCAGGCCTGCTTGGCCCAATCTTGGTCGTGACGGCATAATTCTGTGAGTAATAAACTGCCACCAGGTTTGACTAAACGCGCCAGCAAAGACAAAGCATCTGCCGGCGCAGCAAAATGGTGCAGCACCATATTGACCACCACACAATCTGCGGCTGATACATCATCATGCAAGGCATCCGCCAACTGTAAGTGCACATTACTCAAACCTTGTTTAGCGCAGGTTTGCCGCGCCAACTCCAACATTTGTGGGCTGTTATCTAAAGCAAACACCTGTTGAAAACGCTCGGACAACTCGGCTAAAAAACCACCATCGCCGGGTCCAACTTCTATCGCTGTCGCCTCAACTGGAAAAGTCAGTGAGTCCAATAACGCCAGCAAGCTGTCGCGAAACTGCGGCAAGCCGGCAATTAAATCTTGGCGACTCTGAAAGTCATCGGCCATACGCGCAAAAAACTCTTGACTGGCCTCAGCCCGCTGCTCATGCACATGTTGAATGCGCAACGCCACATCTGCAGCCATCGGCAACTCATCTAAACTGTTTAACAACGCATGGTGTAATAATTCATCGGGACTGGTGCTGTACGGCAAGCTGCGACGATAAAAAATTGCATTGCCCTCACGCCGCGAAGTCACCAAACCAGCCTGAGTTAACACTTTTAAATGATGACTAATCCCTGATTGCCCCGTGGCAAAAATATGCGCTAACTCTAAAACACCAAAAGAGTCATTGCTCAATACCCGCAAAATATTTAGCCGCAAAGGCTCACCGGCCGCTTTACAAAAAGCAGCTAAGACGTCCGTTGGACTGAGGGTGGGTAAATGCGTTGCGGTACTCATAGGGCAAGCAGTTTAGACTCTGAAGAAGATCACGGCAACAGCTATATCAATAAAAGTTGATATAGAATAATTATCGACTTTTAGCTAACAGTAACAACCCCTTGCTTGATGGTAGGCTGCGCCACCATAAATAACAGACTATTCATCTTAAGGAACTGTTTCGCAGTTATGCCTTCTAAAGAGTAGCAAAAATGTTTTATCACCATGGAGTTGCAGGATGCCCACTACAGATAAACTTTCTGAGCAAATTAACCGTCTCTACCCGCTAAAAGACAAGCGTCAAGGTATACGCTATCGGGTGGTTGATGAGCTCGGCGGTACCACCGAACTTGAAGCAATCAGCGGCCAACCCCGCTATGTTCCAACCCATACCCTACAAGACCAAAACCTTTGGCATATAAAAGCTTAAGCATTGCGTGACTTGCCGTTTCCCCACTCTTGTGCCAGCCTAAAACCTTGTTTTATGGGTATCGCTAACCCCTGACTGGCGCAAGGAACATCTCTATGGGCTCCATCTCTTTAAGTCACTCATTACGCCGTTTATGGGCGCTTGAGCGTTTTGGGCCGAGCCTGCGTTTTTTTATCGCCCTCAGCGTCTGTATGACTTGGAGCTGGTACCATGCACAAATGGAATTGCTTACGCCGCTTTTCCTTGGGGTGATTGCCAGTGCTTTGTCTGAATCCGATGACAGCTGGCAAGGGCGTTTATTTGCCAGTTGCGTCACGCTTATTTGCTTTTTTCTCACCTCCCTAGCAGTCGAGTTGCTTTACCCTTTTCCTTGGCTCTTTGTCAGCGCCTTAAGCATTGCCACCTTTGCTTTAATTATGCTTGGCGCACTAGGTGAGCGTTACGCCAATATTGCCTTTGCCACCTTAATTGTTTCCATTTACACCATGATTGGCCTAGAGCAAAGCAGCGATGTTTTGGTCTCTCTCTGGCAACAGCCGATTCTTTTAGTCACCGGCGCCAGCATTTATGCCGTTCTTTCGGTGCTCTGGTATGGGATCTTTTCCCAACAGCCTTTGCAACACAGCTTAGCGCGACTGTTTCGTGAGCAATGTGATTATTTAAAAGCCAAATCTGCGCTGTTTGAACCCTTACGCAATATGGATGTTGAAGGGCATCGCTTAGCCATTGCCAAACAAAACAGTCGCGTGGTGGCCGCGTTAAACGATACCAAAAACATTATTTTGCACCGGGTTGGTGGCCGCAGTGACAGTAAAGTAAACCGCTATCTCAAGCTGTATTTTCTCGCCCAAGATATTCACGAGCGGGCCAGTTCGTCCCATTACCCTTACACCCAATTGGCGGAAACTTTTTTCCACAGTGACGTGTTATTCCGTTGTTTACGTTTGCTACGCCAACAAGGTGACGGCTGTAAAGCGCTGGCCAAAGCGATTGAATTGCGCCAGCCGTTTGATTATGGCGGTGGGCACAGCCAGGCTTTGGAAGACTTAAAAGCGGCAATTACTTACCTAAGAGAACAAAATAACCCTGAATGGCGCGACTTATTACGTTCACTACGGGCGCTGGCCAACAACCTCAGTGCTTTAGACTACTTACTGCGTGATGCCGCTAACCCAGATGCTGTAGCCTTAACCAAAGACGATGCCATTCTGGATCGCGACCCACAAAATCTGAAAGAAGCCTTCGAGCGCATCGGCCAAAACCTTGGTATTCACTCATTATTATTTCGTCACGCGCTCCGCCTCAGCATTGCCGTCACCGTGTGCTACGGCATTATGCAATTACTGCACCCTGATCAGGGTTACTGGATTTTACTGACCACTATCTTTGTCTGCCGCCCTAACTACGGCGCCACCCGAGTCCGACTGGTGGAGCGTATTACCGGTACTATCTTAGGTTTGGCGACCAGTTGGGTATTGTTTGAGTTGTTTCCAGAATTGTGGGTGCAAGCGTTGATTGCGGTTGCTGCGGGGGTGGCCTACTTCGCCACACGCACCACACACTACAAACTCTCCACCGCCTTTATCACCTTGATGGTGCTGTTCTGTTTCAATCAAATCGGCGATGGCTACAACTTATTTTTACCCCGTTTAACCGATACTTTAATTGGCAGTGCCATCGCTGGCCTGGCAGTTTTCCTGATTTTGCCAGACTGGCAAGGCCGACGTTTAAATGTGGTGTTGGCGCAAACCTTACGCAGTAATGGCCGCTACCTAAGGCAGATTATGCTGGAGTACACTCAAGGAAAAACCGACGATATGGCCTATCGCGTGGCCCGTCGCGGGGCACACAATGCCGATGCGGCACTGTCCAGCACCTTAACCAATATGCTGAAAGAGCCTGGGCATTTCCGTCGCCAAACTGATATTGGTTTTCGCTTTCTCTTGCTCTCGCATACCTTACTCAGCTACATCTCGGCGCTGGGTGCCCACCGCGAAACCCTCGCCCACGCACCCACCTACCCAAAGCTCAATCAAGAGGCGCAACTGATCGCTGGCAGTCTGGAACAGATTGCTCAGCAACTGATTAAACGTGAACCCATTGCCGTGCACAGCGAGGCTGAGCTACAGCAATCTCATCGCTTACGCGACTTGCTCGAGGAAGAGGACGACACCCTTAGGTTTTTGCAGACCCAACTGTTATTAATCAGCCAACAACTGGGCTCAATTCGCACTTTAGCGGCCCATGTGGTCAGCAAAAGCTAACTGCGCAGTTGATTGCCGCTTAAGCGCCAAAAATCACGCCCCTCACGTTGACCACGGCGTAAGGGGTTTTTCGTACAGTACGCGGCAAACTCTGCATCAACAAAACGATAGGGCAAATGCTCATCGCGCCCTTGGCTAATACCTAAACGGGTGGTCTGAATAATCTCTTGCGGACGCAAGCCGCAGTCTTCCACGTAAAACCGCCGCTCATCAAAGCGCTGATTATCCCAATCTGGCACTTTCAAGCCTAAGCTTTTACACAACAGGGTTTGGCCACTGCACAATTTATGCAGCGGCCGCGGCTGACCTTGGCGATCGGGGTTATTGGCTTGCAGAATACTCAAGGTGGACTCAGGTGATAACTGATCAAAATAAGGATAAGCGGACTTAATCAGCACCGCATTACCTGGACCTTTAGCGCTAAAGTTAATCGAATCACCGCCGCGCGCATAGTACATATAAATGGTGCCACCATCTTTAAACAGCGCTTGACGCTTATCGGTATAACCCAAGGACGCATGACTGCCTTTATCTGTCAGCATATAGGCTTCGGTCTCGATGATCCGTGCACTGAGCCACACCCCCTGAAAGCGATGACGAATCACTTTACCCAGTAAGTCGGGCGCCAGCTCAAGGGAGGGACGATTGAAGAAAGAGTCTGGAAGCATAGTTATCACTCAGATTCTAATGTTTTAAACTAAAACTGATCGCTGACAGTTTTAGTCTGAAGTAAAGTTGCAGCACTGTTTCGCCTAAGTCGGGGCTCTGGACAGCTATTACCAAGCGTGGCTGTGCCCATCAAAGCGAGCGTGGCTAATTTCGACTCTTTGACTTAAACACAGCCAGCAGGTTACTGCTCTTCAGGCCCCACTTGAATCACCAACTTACCAAAATTACTGCCTTGTAATAAACCGATAAAGGCTTGCGGGGCATTGGACAAACCTTGCACCCGATCTTCACGGTAGCTGATTTGCTGATTGGCTAACCACTTCTGCATCTGAGCATTAAATTCTGGATAACGTGGCCCGTAATCATCAAAGATAATAAAACCGCGCATGGTCAGGCGTTTAATCAAAATAGTGCTCATCAATAGCGCCAAACGATCCGGCCCTGGTGGCAAAGCAGTGGCGTTATAGTTGGCAATTAAGCCACAAACTGGAATACGCGCTTTGTTGTTGAGCAGCGGCAGTACCGCATCAAACACTTTACCGCCAACATTCTCATAATAGATATCTATGCCTTGCGGGCACGCCTGCTGCAACTGCTCAGCAAAGTCCTCCGCATGGTGATCAATACAGGCATCAAAACCTTGCGTTTCAACTGCATAACGACACTTATCCGCGCCGCCAGCCACACCCACTACGCGGCACCCTTTAAGCTTAGCAATTTGCCCCACAGTGGAGCCGACTGGGCCGGTTGCTGCAGCCACCACTAAGGTTTCACCCTCTTGTGGGCGACCAATATCCAGCAAACCCATATAGGCGGTAAAGCCCGGCATACCTAAAATACCCAAGGCATAGGATGGGTTGTTGGGTGCATCGCCCAGCGGCATCAAATCAGAGCCATCACTGAGGGAGTAATCTTGCCAACCACTCATGGCCAGCACCCAATCACCTTCAACAAACTTTTTATTCTTAGACGCTACGACACGGCTCACCGTAGCACCGAGCATGACCTCACCCACTGCCACCGGCTCCGCATAAGACGGGCTATCACTCATGCGCCCACGCATATACGGATCCAGTGATAAATACACAGTGCGCAATAAAACTTGGCCTTGCTCCGGGGTTGGTACTGCTTGCTCTGCAAGCCTGAAGTTCTCCGGAGTTGGCGCGCCATGGGGGCGTGCAGCCAACAGAATACGGCGATTACATTGCTTAGATTGGGTCATAGCTTACTCCTAAGTATCCGATTACAGACTGGCTTCAAGCACACGACGACTGACGCTTAAATCAATATCTTGATGCTCGCCAAGCTGCAACATGCCGTGCTCTTCCAATTGTTTCAGTACTGCCTCAACCGCTGTTTGCTCAAGGTCATAGTCTTTAAGCCGTGTTTTCACTCCCAAACTTTCAAAAAAGTCACGGGTCTGCTCAATTGCAGCATCAATACGTTGCTCATCATCGCCGTCGCGCAGATTCCACACCCGCTCAGCGTATTGCAGTAATTTTTCACGTTTAGCCACACGGCGCTCTTGCAACATCGATGGCAAAATTACCGCGAGGGTTTGCGCATGATCGAGGTTATATAAAGCAGTGAGTTCATGACCAATTAAGTGGGTCGACCAGTCTTGCGGCACCCCTGCGCCAATTAAACCATTTAGAGCCAAGGTGGCGACCCACATTAAATTAGCTCGCACCTCATAATTATCCGGCTCACTTAATGCCAATGGGCCTTGCTCAACCAGCGTTTGCAGCAATCCTTCAGCAAAACGATCCTGCACTGGGGCATTCACTGGGTAGGTTAAATATTGCTCCATCACATGAACAAATGCATCGACCACGCCGTTGGCCACTTGGCGTTCAGGTAAGGTAAAACTTTTGCTTGGATCCAATATCGAGAACTTGGGGAAAACCAAATTATTATGAAAGGGTAGTTTTGACTGCGAGGATCGCCGGGTAATCACACTGCCGTTATTCATTTCTGAACCGGTTGCCGCCAAGGTCAGCACCGTACCAATAGGCAAGGCTTGTTTAATATCGCTGCCGCCGGTGAGCAAAATATTCCACGGATCGTCCGCATAAGGTACGGCTGCAGCGACAAACTTAGCCCCATCAATCACCGAGCCACCGCCCACAGCAAGCAAGAAATCAATGTTTTCTGCACGGGCTATCAGCACCGCTTCCATCAGTTTTTCGTAGGTTGGGTTGGCTTCAACGCCAGCAAACAAATGCACCTTACGCTCGCCGAGCGCTGTGGTGACTTCAGCTAAGGTGCCAGTGCGCTGTGCACTTTGCCCACCGTAGAGCACCATAACTTTGGCCTCCGCCGGTACCAACTGATCAAGCTGTGCAATGCAGCCTTGGCCAAAACTGATGTGGGTTGGGTTGTAAAATTCAAAGTTGAGCATGATGTCATTGGCCCTAATAAAATATAAAAATATGCACTTGATTCGAGCAGCTGACCAATCAAACCTGATGCGTAATAAAAGACAGACTAGCACGTGCAGGCCATACTAAAGGCACAGTCTTTCTAAGGAAATACGCTGATTATTTGCGCAAATACGGCAGTGCAACCGCTATACTGCTCGACTTTATTCAACTCAAACAAGGACTCTCCATGCAGACTCTACGTAATGGTCTATTTTTACTGCTGACTGCCGCATTTTTAATTGCCTGCTCCGCCAATAGCACCCCAGAGAAAGCGGCGAAAAACTATATTGATGCCGTTCTAGCCAATGATATTGATGGCCTGATGAACACTTTATATATTCCAGCGGATGCTGATGAAGGGCAAGAAACTATTATGCGCGGCAAGCTCACTATGCTACTGGCAGAAACCAGTACCCGTACAATCAGCATGGGTGGAGTAAAAGACATCAGCTATTCGCCAGCAGAATATAATCAAGACAAAACCCGCGCTAATTTAGTCGTGACCATTCATTATAAAAAAGAGAATGCCTCGGTAAAGCGTGAAACTGTCTCTTTGATTAAAACTGACCAGGGCTGGAAAGTCTCGTTGTAAGGGCCCCTTGGTATGTTCAACAGCTTGATGCGTAGAGGCAAAAAACCGCTGCGTATCGCTTTACTCTTGGCTGTCTTAGCTTTGAGTGCTGCGCTCTACATTGCTCAAGCACCTGCTGCACGTTCCGTGTTCTCTGTGTCTGCACTGCCGCCTTTAGCAGTGGGTGACTGGATCTTTCGTTCCGGCACTTCAACGGAAAGTCAGTTGATTCAAACCCTCAGTGACAGTGAGTTTTCCCATATTGGGATGGTTGTTAGTCTGCAGCCAGAACCCTTAATAGTGCACGCCACCACCAATGATGACCCGCAGCGCACTAATCAGGTTTTATCCTCACCGCTGGCTGAGTTTATTGACCCTAAGCTTGCCCGTCATTTTGCCATTGCTCGGCCAAGTTTTCTCACTGCGCAAGAGAACCAACAGGCGGCACAGCAGCTACTGCAACAATTGGGACAACCTTTTGTGTTGGCTGAACGCAGCAGCGAGCACCTGTATTGCACCACTCTGCTCGCGGACGCTCTGCAACACAGCGCCAGCTCTTTCCAGCCACAGTGGCAGCAAATTAATGCACCGCTGCTCAGCGGCGAATACCTGTTTCCCAGTGCTTTTGCTAATTACCCTGAGATTGAGTGGCTGTATCACTCTGCCAAAACTCAATAGCTCTCCCGCTTGGTAGATCCAGATGGAACAGATGCGCAGGCCATATCAATGCTTAACAAGTAGCTCACTGGCGTAGCGCCCGAATTGGGGCAGGATGCCCCAGCAGCACCAGTGAACTACGGCAAGCACATGAATCTCGTTAAACTGCTCTTTTCTATTTTAGAGATATAGCTTTAACGCATCTGAAAGTACTCTTTATGGAAGTTACCCGCTGGACAACCCAACTCCTGCATACCTTTGTGAATCGCATCTGCAAAACCCTGTGGGCCACAAAACCATACTTTGGCATTTTCCGACAAGCCCTGCAGAGCCTGTTCAGCGCATAAAAAACCCTGTTCATCACTGTAATGCACGCGCAAAGTGACATTGGGCACTGCCGCCGCTAAACGCTGTAACTGCTCAACAAACACCGCATCTTCAACATTATCCACGCAGTAAAACAGCGTCGCTTTGGGTGCTTGCTCAGGCTGATCACGCAAAGATTCTAACCAAGCAATAAACGGCGTGACACCAATACCGGCGCCCACCCACACCTGCTCATCACCTTGCAGCTGCAAATCAAAGTAGCCATAGGGCCCTTCAGCAATCACCTTACGCCCCACCTCCAGCTCAGTCTGTAAGCGCGTGGTGTAATCACCCAAGGCTTTAATCGCAAAGACCACCTGACCGTCAGCCAGATCAGCGCTACGCACGGTAAATGGATGCGCACCTTCAAAACGATCAAAGGTCAAAAATGCAAACTGTCCTGGACGATGTGACCACTGCTTAGGCAACTGACACGTGACCTCGAGCACCTCACCGGGATGCTGCTTAACACTGAGCACTGTGCCCGCATAACGGCGGGTACGGCCAATATTGCCGGTCAGCGCAACAATAGCAGCATACACACCCACTGCAGTCACTATGGCTAGCAGCACTCCGGCAGGCTCGGTCCACCAGCCAGCAGGGGCTAAGACAATGCTATGAAAGGCAATTACTAAATAGATAACCGATAAAGCTTTATGGGTATAACGCCAAATATGGTAAGGAAAGCGCTGCCACAGGGCGAGCAACAACATAATGCCGAGAATCCACACTGACCATTCACCGACATCTTTAGCTGCGCCACGAAACACTTCTAAAAAAGTTTCAATCCGCGGCTCTTTTGCACCGCGCTCAAAGAACTCGCGCAACACAGTTTTGGAGAGCTTTAATAAATAATGCGCGACTGCCAGAGCAATTGCCCAGATACCCGCCCACTTATGCAGGCGGTACATTTTATCCAAGCCCTGCAAGCGCTTTTCCAGCCATAACGGCCGCACCGCTAACAACATAATCAACGACATTAAAACAAAAGAAGCCAACCCAGTGACGTAAATTAACTGCTTGCGCCACCACCACACATCCATCGGCGGATTATGCCCGATTATCGTCAAGCCCCAAGCAGCTAAAACCAGCACTGCAGTGGCGTACATAATTTTTTTCATGAATATTAAACTCTTTAAAATGCATATCCCTAGTATACATATTAGACTTTAGTATGCATTGATATATGCCAATTCAAACTTTGCGAAATTCTTGCCTACACTCAATAAGAACACTTCAACAGCATGGATGCTTAGAATGCTTAGTTCTGCTTTAATCGCTCGCTTATTAACAATAAGCCTCACCCTACCTGCACTCGCCGTAGCAGCTTGCCCCACATGGACAACGCAGCAGGCCGAACAAGAAATCAACGCCTTACACCAGCAGATTTCGGCATGGGATCGCAGCTACCACCGTGACGGCGTCTCCATGATTGCCGATGAGCTCTACGACCAAGCGCGCGAGCAACTGCACAGCTGGCAGCGCTGTTTCAGCGCAGCAGCTGCTGAATCTGCCATAGTTGCACTTAATTCAGCACGCGGCACCCTTGCGTTGCCCTTTAGCCAAATGGGTTTAAGAAAACTCAGTGAGCAACAATTACAGCACTGGATGCAACAGCGTGAAAATCTTTGGGTGCAGCCCAAAGTAGACGGCGTAGCAGTGACCTTAGTCTACAGCGCTGGCCAATTGACCCAGATGCTCAGTCGCGGCGATGGTTTAACTGGCCAAGATTGGCTCAAACATGCCCAAGTGATCAAAGCCATTCCACAGCAATTGACTACCCAGCAAGCAACAGTGACGCTGCAAGGTGAACTCTATTTAAAACAACCCAACACTGTGCAAGCTGCGCAAACTGGCAGTCAGGCCCGCAGCCAAGTGGCCGGACTGCTCAACCGCCGTACTTTAAACGCAATAGATGGCGAGCAAATTGGTATTTTTATTTGGGAATGGCCCGACGGGCCAGAAACAATGCAGCAACGACTTAAGCAACTCGACCGCTTAGGCTTTTCCCAGAGCAAAACCTACAGCCAACCGATACAAAATTTTACTGAAGCTAAGCGCTGGCGTGACCATTGGTACACTGCACAACTACCGTTTGCCAGTGACGGTTTAGTGATCAAGCAAAGTCAGCGCACTATTGCCCATGCGCGCAGTTCATATCCGCCATTTTGGGCAGTGGCATTCAAGTATCCGTTGCAGCAAGCGCTTACCACAGTCAGCGAGATCTCTTTCAATATTGGCCGCAGCGGCCGTATTACACCCATTGCGCACCTTAAAGCAGTCAACCTGGATGGCAAAACCATTCGCAAAATCAGCTTAGGATCGTTGACCCGTCTGAAAAAGTTGGATTTAAACCTAGGTGACCATGTGGCTATCGCTTTATCTGGGCATGCGATCCCGCAGCTCAAAGAAGTTGTCTGGCGCAGTCCCAACCGACAAAACATCAGCGTGCCTGAGGCCAAAAACTATCATTCTTTAAGTTGCTGGCAGCTCAGCCCAGCATGCCAGCAACAGTTTCTGGCTCGACTGACTTGGCTGGGCAGTAAGAAAACCCTGAATATGCCTGGCATTGGCCCACAAACCTGGCAAGCTTTAGTGGATGCTGAACAGATCCAACACCTCACTGACTGGCTGAGTCTTACTGCTGAAGATCTCGCCGCCCTACCCAACTTTGCCCATAAGCGCAGCATTGATACCGCGCAAGCCTTTACGCAGACAAAGCTGCAGCCTTTCCCAGTTTGGTTAAAAGCACTGGGTGCGCCACCGGCAATCAAGGTTAAGTCTAATGATTCCTGGTCAGTGCTGGCGGCACTCAGCCTTCAGGACTGGCAACAGCAGCGCTATTTAAGTCTTGGTCATGCTCAGCGCGCTTATGCGTTTTTTCAGCACCCAAGCGTACAGGCGCTGGCTGTCAATTTGCAGCACCACGGAGTTGACGGTTTTTAATCCATAAATAAGCCCGCCGTGAGAAGTCATCGCCTGTTACCTCAGCAAAGCTACCCGCCAAAAGGCGTATTGTGATTAGCCAAAAATATATCGAAAATAGCTGCGTCCTAATTGGTTTCAGCTTACAGAACTTCTATTGAGTGTGTTAGCACACCTGTGGGCCCCTCATAAAAATAAGAAACACTAGTCAAGATAAGCGCAATACATAACTGCACAGTTACACAGTAATGCTTTGAGCTTATCTTGTTGTTTGAGGCAAATACTAAAAGAGCAATAAAATGACAGAGGATGATCCTAAGAGCTATCGCGCTCTACACCGGCCCCGCAGCGAATTCGCTTCGCGCCAAGCTTACTTAGAGCACGAACTGAGCATTATGTCGCCACGCCGTTGGCGCATAAACTTACCCTACCGTGACTACCGCTTTGAAGCTGAGGACTGGGTTCCAGCAATGGCGGCCACAATTGGCAAGATTGTGATGGTCGCAGCAATCGTCGGCGCCTTTGCCGCTCCTTTAGGCCTGTCTGACGCCTTTGTTATTGAAAATGCTCGTTATGAAATGCTGATCGCCGTGTTTTTCGTGGTGCTGCTTTCAGGCTTTCTTATTCCAACGGCTAACTTAGCCGGTACTCACGGTCCCATGATCCCACTGGTACCTATCATTGTTGCCTCAGGCGGCCACCCAATGGCGCTCGGGATTATGATTGGTGTGCTGGGCTTTACCTTGGGAATATTTAGGGGCGGAAGTTTGCTGGCAAGGCTCACCAGTGATGGTGTCTGCGGAGGGCTATTGCTGTTTTTAGGCTTTATTGGCGTCACCTCACAAATCAAGAGCCTCTATGCTTGGGCAGGTGGCTTTGATATGGAGTACCTCGCCTTCGTTGTCATCTTCGCCACTATAATCATGTATGCCTATTTAGAGCATATTGGTAAACGCTGGCTGGCCATTCCTTTAGGCGCGGTTTTGGCCGCCGTGATTGCTTTTGCCTTGGGTGCGCCCTTTGAGTTCAGCACAGAACCAGGCATCCCAAACCTGAATCCAGCCTACTGGTGGGGCGAAGATACCGGCTGGAAACTGGGTCTGCCTGACTTCAGCCAGTTTGTCGCAGTGGCGCCTTTTGCCGTCTTAACCATCGCCATGTGGTCACCGGACTTCCTTGGACACCGTGCTTTCCAGTATCTTAACTACCCAAAAGATGCGAAAAAAGTAGTGATGAATATGGACGACACCATGTTGGTGGCTTCCGCTCGGCAAGTGGTGGGTACCGCTTTAGGCGGCGCAAATATCGCCTCGTCCTGGGGCACCTATATTGTGCCGGCAGCCATTGCTAAACGCCCTATTCCAGCCGGAGCAGTATTAACCGGTCTACTCTGCGTGGTGGCAGCGGTGTGGGGCTACCCAATGGACTTAGCCATTTGGCCACCAGTGCTTAGCGTTGCGTTGATTGTTGGGGTGTACTTACCATTGCTAGAAGCTGGCATGCAAATGACCCGCGAAGGTAAAACCGCACAGTCGGCTGCCATTGTGATTTTCTCATCCACGCTAGTGAACCCGGTATTTGGCTGGTCACTTACAGTGTTGCTGGACAATATTGGCATTATTGGTGACAAGGAGCGCGGCCAGAAAATGACCCGCACCGACCGTTGGATTATTCCATCGATTGTGTTTGTTGTACTCTGTGCGGTGATGGCGGGAGTCGGCATGTTCCCCGGCATTCCAGCGTTAATGGAATCTTTCCGCACTCTGTAATACGTCTGTAACGAACCGCTGAGCTGTTGCCCATCCCGGAGTAACAGCTCAGTTACAGCCTCGGTTAATACACGCGAAACTCTTGGTGACAGGACTCACAGCCATCTTCCACTGCCTGCATCCGGACACTCAATACGCTTTGATTCAACGGCAGCTCTGTGGTGCTGGCCACTAAACGAGCAGTAGTCCCTTCCAAAGCTCGCGCTAACTCTTGAAAACGCTCTTGGCGCTGCCAAACCTCATCACGGGCCGAAGTGTCCTCATCTTCTTTAACCGTTGGGAAATGTTGCCAGGGCTGCTTAGCAAGCGTATCCAGTTCCATTGCTTTCTCGACAAACAGCTGCTCATCGTAAGGAATGCGACCGCGCAACATGCCGCCTAAGTCCTCACTGACATTGAGCATCTGTTTAAAAATCGCTGTGCGTTTGCCCAATGGTGAATCAGGATCAACACCACCACAGGCCGCAAGACTCACTACCATTGCCAATAAAAAACCACGTTTCAGCACAGACTCACCCATTTATAATTACGATAAAAATCACTCAAGCCGCGCCATTTACTGAGCGCAGCGATTCGATTACGCGGCTAAACCGCTTGTTCAGCATAGCTGCACAACTTAACCTGCAAGGCACTCAGTTGTTTGTCGCTAACCCTGTTTGCAGCCGTTCACTCACTCTAGCTCACTCACTCTAGTAACAGCGCCATACACTGGCTCAGCCATAGTGTTTAAGCAGAGAGCACAAATAAGCTGATAATTAAGCCCAAACCGACAAACCAGACCAATGAGCGCAACAACGCCCAATCGGCAATATAACACCAAGTATACAGCACTCGACTGACAACAAAGGCCACGGCCAACTGATCCAACAATGCCTGCTCGGCCACACCGACTAGATGAGCAATAATCACTGCTGCAGCAAACGCTGGGACTATTTCAAAGCCATTTTGCTGGGCATTATTGGCCCGTTTAGCCACACCCTGGACTGTGGCTAAAAAGGCCCGTGGATCATGATTGTGCTTCGGATCAAAGCCACCAGCACTGGCTTTAGCCCAGACCGTGGCCACATAAGGCAATAAAATCGCACCCAATACACACCAATAAGCAGTTGTCATAAGCACCTCGAGCGTCATTATTTTTACCGTGCAAAGTGTTACCTTAATACAAAGCACCCAGCAAAAAATAAATTCTTCCAGACTTAGCCCTTGGGCAAAGGGCAAAGCCTCGCTATAATCAACCGCGCATTACGGCCGAGCCGTGATGACCAACAGATTCGAGGGGCGCTGCAGCAGGATTCTCCTGTCAGGCTCGAAACAGTTGCCTTCCAGTTGTCTCGACAACTGCATATTTGCAAACGGCGCCCATTCGCTAATTACGAATGGAGAACTCTTAAATGAGCGCTGCTGCTGATTTTACTGATTATAAAGTTGCTGATATTTCACTGGCTGACTGGGGTCGTCGTGAGATTATTATTGCTGAGTCTGAAATGCCTGCGTTAATGGCTTTACGTACCAAGTATGCTGCTGAGCAGCCGCTTAAAGGCGCAAAAATTCTTGGCTGCATTCACATGACCATTCAAACTGCCGTACTGATTGAAACCCTGATTGCCCTGGGTGCTGAAGTGCGTTGGTCCAGCTGTAATATCTTCTCTACCCAAGACCAAGCCGCCGCGGCCATTGCTGCTGCTGGCATTCCGGTATTTGCTTGGAAAGGCGAGACCGAAGAAGAATATGAGTGGTGCATCGAGCAAACCATCGTTAAAGATGGCCAGCCTTGGGATGCCAATATGGTGTTGGATGATGGCGGTGACTTAACTGCAATTTTGCATGAGCGCTATGCTCAGGTGCTAGACCATGTCCACGGTGTCACTGAAGAAACCACCACTGGTGTGCACCGCCTGTTGGAAATGTTAGAGCAAGGCACGCTCAAAGTGCCTGCAATTAACGTTAACGACTCAGTGACCAAAAGCAAAAACGACAACAAATACGGTTGCCGTCACAGCCTTAACGATGCAATCAAGCGTGGTACCGATAACCTGCTATCCGGTAAACAAGCGCTGGTGATTGGTTACGGTGATGTGGGTAAAGGTTCCGCACAATCGCTCAACCAAGAAGGCATGATTGTTAAAGTCTCTGAGGTCGACCCCATCTGCGCTATGCAAGCCTGCATGGATGGTTACGAGCTGGTTTCACCTTACCTTGATGGCCACAATGACGGCACTGAAGCCAGCATCGATAAAGCATTACTGGGTAAAATCGATTTAATTGTTACCACCACAGGTAACGTCAATGTCTGTGACGCTGGCATCCTCAAAGCCCTGAAAAAACGCGCAGTGGTGTGCAACATTGGTCACTTTGACAATGAAATCGATACCGCCTTTATGCGTAAAAACTGGGCGTGGGAAGAAGTAAAGCCGCAGGTGCATAAAGTTCACCGCACCGGCCCTAACGACTTTGATGCGAATAACGATGACTACCTGATTCTGCTTTCAGAAGGTCGTTTAGTGAATCTCGGTAACGCCACTGGTCACCCCAGCCGCATTATGGACGGTTCATTTGCCAACCAAGTATTGGCGCAAATGCACTTATTTGAGCGCAAGTTTGCCCAGCTCGATGCTGCGCAAAAAGCTGCTGCATTAACTGTTGAAGTGCTACCGAAAAAGCTCGATGAAGAAGTTGCTTTAGAGATGGTCAAAGGTTTTGGCGGTGTTATTACCCGTCTAACTGATGAGCAGGCTGATTATATTGGCGTTCCAGTGGACGGCCCTTACAAGCCAGAAACTTACCGTTACTAAGCTGCTAACTGGGGTGGCTTGCCACCCCTTTAGCCTATTCGGCTGCCCATTCATTGTATTCTTTCGAGTCTTATTCTATGAGCAATCAACCCCGTATTAGTTTTGAGTTCTTCCCCACTAAAACTGAAGCTGGCCATGAAAAACTGCTTACCGCTGCGGCGCAACTGGCCACATATAACCCTGAGTTTTTCTCGTGCACCTATGGTGCGGGCGGTTCAACCCGTGATCGCACCTTAAATACTGTTTTACAGCTTGATAGCCAAATTAAAATACCCACTGCACCGCACTTGTCCTGTGTTGGCGATACAAAAGACGATTTACGCGAACTGCTGCATCTGTACCGAGACGCTGGAATTAAGCGCATTGTTGCCCTACGTGGTGACTTACCCTCAGGGATGGGAATGGCCAGCGGCGAGTTGCGCTATGCCAATGAGTTGGTGGAGTTTATCCGCGCAGAAACCGGTGATCACTTTTATATTGAAGTGGCGGCCTACCCAGAGATGCATCCACAAGCCCGCGACTTTGAAGTCGACCTGCAAAACTTTGCCCGTAAAGTACAGGCCGGTTCCGACAGTGCGATCACCCAATATTTCTTTAATGCCGATTGCTACTTCTATTTTGTTGAGCGAACGCGTAAGCTAGGTATTGATATCCCAATCGTGCCAGGCATTATGCCAATTACCAATTACACGAAACTGGCACGTTTTTCTGATTCTTGTGGTGCTGAACTACCGCGCTGGATACGCAAACAACTTGAAGCGTATGGCGACGACACAGCTAGCATCCAAGCCTTTGGTGAAGAAGTGATTACCAATATGTGTGAACGCCTGATTGCAGGTGGCGCACCGGGTTTACACTTCTACACACTTAACCAAGCTGAACCCAGTTTAGCTGTTTGGGATAATCTCAAGCTTAACCGCTGAAATAAGGCCTCAGGCCACTGTAGCGATATACCTCCATCCAGTTTTATGCCCAGCGCAGGACATGACTCGTGGATGGGGTGCATAGCATGATCTATGCACTTGTATGGAGCACTTATAATTTTGCGCCCCAAAGTCGGCGGGTCGCCGACAACAGGAAGACTGCATGTCATTTTCTTCCCTTGGTCTATCACAGACCCTGGTTAACGCCGTCAAAGCTGCCGGCTACACAACACCTACACCAGTACAGTTACAGGCCATTCCTGCGGCAGTACAAGGTCGTGATCTGATGGTTGCGGCACAAACAGGTACCGGTAAAACCGGTGGTTTTGCCCTGCCAATTTTAGAGCGCTTATTCCCCAACGGTAAGCCTGATCGCGAAAACCGTCACCGTCCGCGCCAGCCCCGTGTTTTGGTCTTAACCCCAACCCGTGAGCTCGCTGCACAAGTGCATGACAGTTTTAAACTCTATGCCCGTGACTTACCTTTTGTCAGCGCCTGTATTTTTGGCGGTGTGGGCATGAATCCGCAAATCAATGCGGTGGCCAAAAGCCTTGATGTGTTAGTCGCCTGCCCTGGTCGTCTATTAGATTTGGTCAACCAAGGTAAAATTGATTTAAGCGGCGTCGAAGTATTAGTACTGGATGAAGCTGACCGTATGCTCGACATGGGCTTTATTCATGACGTCAAGAAAGTATTGGCCAAGCTCCCAAGCAAGCGGCAAAACCTGCTGTTCTCGGCAACTTTTTCTAACGATATCACCCGCCTCGCTGGACGCTTATTGCATGATCCGCAGCGCATTGAAGTCACTCCACCCAATACCACCGTGGAACGCATTGAACAGCGCGTGTACCGTATTCAAGCATCCCACAAGCGGGCTTTATTAGCCCACTTAATCACCATGGGTGCATGGGAGCAGGTATTGGTTTTCACCCGTACCAAGCATGGCGCGAACCGCTTAACTGAATATTTATCCAAAAACGGCTTACCCGCCGCGGCAATTCATGGCAATAAAAGTCAAAATGCGCGTACTAAAGCTCTGGCTGAATTTAAAGCCGGTAGCGTGCGCATTTTAGTCGCCACCGATATTGCTGCCCGTGGCCTCGATATTAGCGAGTTGCCCCATGTGGTTAACTTTGAACTGCCTAACGTTGAAGAAGACTACGTGCACCGGATTGGTCGTACCGGTCGCGCCGGCCGTTCTGGTTTAGCCGTTTCATTGGTTGCGCCAGATGAAGAGCGTTTGCTCAAAGGCATTGAGCGCATGACCCGTCAAACTATCGAAGATGGCGATACCTTTGGTTTTGATCCCAGCACTGTGGTGATTGAAAAGGCCGAACCGCGTGCAGCACGACCCGCCCGTGGTGGCCGCAATGCACCGCGCAATACCAGTAAAACCAATAGTTCTGATAAACCCCGTGGCAAACGCCCAGCAGCGCGCACCACTGAGCGCAGCGAAGAAACTGGCGCAGCCAAGCCGGCACCGCGTACACGTAATCCACGCAATACTCGCGGCGCACCTAAGAACCGTAACGAGCGTAGCGCCAGCGCACCTATTGTTGGAGCGCCGGAATTACCGCCGAATCGTGATCCAGAAGTTTTTTTAGATGATGCGATCGATAATTTTGGTAACAGTGTTGATTATGTCAGCCCTTATCAAAATAAAAACCGTAGTCGTGGTCGCCGCCCAACGAGCAATGCACCAGCAGCAGCTGGCGCACAAACCCGCACAGCACGTCCTGCTCGTCAAGAGCGCAGTGCAGCGCCAAGCGCGGATAAGCGTAGAGCAGCTCATAAGCCGCGCAATAATCCCCGTCGCGACAACTCTCGTCCTGCGCTAAGAAGTCATGATGAAGCTGTCAGCCGTGAGGCCCCACAGCCCTTAATCATTCGCAAAGGTGAGCGTTTACCCAGCCTTGAACAGCTGGAGCAATTGGAGTCTCGGACGCGCAATAAAGAACGCCCGGCATTACTGACCTCACGTAAGGATTAACTCCACCTAGGTCGACTGTCGACAGCAAGCCCCCACAAGTGAGCACTCACTGCTGGGGGCTTTTTTATATTAACAAGCGCATAACAGTGCTATAACGTTGATCTGCTCAAGATACTTTTTATCTAAGTCTCATATATACTGCCCCAGTTTGATCACTATTGACCTTAGTACCTCCTAGGAGCTCACATGGAAACACCCAGTAAAAGTAGCCAAACCATCAGCCCGCCAGTATTTTATACCTCCGCCATTCTAATAGCCCTGTTAGTTATTTTTGTCAGTATTTTTCCAGACTCATCCCAGGACTTTTTTGGCGAAGTACAAGGATGGATCGTAGAAAACGTCAGCTGGTTCTATATCCTAACTCTGGCACTGATTCTCTTAGCTACTGTCTTTATGGCGGTCAGCCGTTACGGTGATATCAAACTTGGGCCTGATCACAGTGAGCCTGACTATAAGAACGCCTCTTGGTTTGCCATGCTGTTCTCCGCAGGTATGGGTATTGGCTTGATGTTCTTCGGCGTGGCCGAACCTGTCATGCACTTTGTGGCACCACCGGTGGGTGAACCCAACACCGTTGAAGCCGCTCGCGAAGCAATGAAGCTAACCTTCTTCCACTGGGGCTTACACGCGTGGGCAGTGTATGCAGTGGTGGCATTGATCCTAGCGTTCTTCTCTTACCGTCATGGTTTACCCCTCACTTTACGCTCAGCGCTGTATCCGCTGATTGGTGAGCGCATTTACGGCCCCATCGGTCATGCGGTGGATATTTTTGCCATTATCAGTACTGTTTTGGGAATTGCCACCTCGCTTGGTTATGGCGTGTTACAGATCAACAGTGGTTTTAACTACTTGTTTGGCCTGCCCATTGGCACCAATGTGCAAGTGATTCTGATTATTAGCATCACCGCTTTAGCTACCATTTCGGTGGTCACCGGCTTGGATAAAGGGGTTAAACGCTTATCAGAATTAAACCTGATTTTAGCGGTTATTTTATTAACCCTAGTGCTAGTGCTCGGCCCAACCGCGCTGCTGCTAAAAAGCTTTGTGGAAAATACCGGTGGTTACTTATCGGAGATTGTTAGCAAAACCTTTAACCTATATGCCTACGATCCCACTGACTGGTTAGGTGGTTGGACCCTGCTCTATTGGGGTTGGTGGATTTCTTGGTCACCCTTTGTCGGGATGTTTATTGCCCGCGTGTCCCGTGGTCGTACCATTCGTGAGTTTATTACCGGCATCTTGTTGGTTCCGTCTGGTTTCACCTTTATGTGGATGACCGTATTCGGCAACACCTCGATCTATATGATTATGAAGCAGGGCATGACCGAATTAGCAGATACGGTCAGTGCTGACAGCTCATTAGCTCTGTTTGCCTTTTTAGAACACTTCCCCTTCTCCACCCTACTGTCCATGGTGGCAGTATGTATGGTGATTCTGTTCTTTGTCACCTCGGCAGACTCAGGCTCCCTAGTGATTGATATGCTGGCCTCTGGAGGTCAAACAGACACACCGGTGTGGCAACGTATTTTCTGGGCATCCTCCACCGGTATCGTCGCTGTTGCGCTGTTAATGAGCGGTGGTTTGGCGGCGCTACAAACAGCCACTATTGCCAGTGCACTGCCCTTCTCGGTGATTCTACTGATTTCCATTTGGGGCTTATTAAAAGCGTTGGATACCGACTCCACCAAGCGCGTGCTGAGGCAACAAAGTGCTACCCATTACTCACGCCAACACCAAACAGGGGGTTGGCAACGGCGCTTGCGCAGCATGGTGATGTTCCCACGCCGCTCACACGTTAACCGCTTTATGGATGAAGTGGTGGTACCTGCTTTTACTCAGGTTGCTGTTGAGTTGCGTAAACAAGGCTATACCGTCAGCGTTATCGAGCGCGATGATGACAAGCGCTGCAAGCTCGAAGTGCAGCATCATCTGGAAGCCAACTTTGTCTATGAAGTCCGTGCTCGTGCGTATATCCGCCCTGAACATATGTCGCCAGACGGCGACGAAGACGATGCTGAGGAGCGCGAAGAGCGTAAATACTTCCGTGCCGAAGTGCACTTAATGGAAGGCGGGCAAGATTACGACATCATGGGTTGGTCACGGGATGAAGTAATTGACGATATCCTTGATCAATACGAGCAGCACATGCACTTCTTACACGTGGTGCGTTAATTTTCAGCCCACAACTAAGGCGCTCTTAATGGGCGCCTTTTTTATTGCCGCCTGTGCTGTTAAGTCTGATTGTACGCTGCCAACTGTACCACCCTCCTTTGCACTACTTTTACCCCTATGTGGTTCAGCGATCAGCCCGCGTGCAGCACTTAAATGCTAGAATAAGCACTTTATCGATTCTGGTTTGATTCATGTCTAAGCTTAACCCTCGCCAACAAGAAGCAGTCAACTATATCAGCGGCCCCATGCTGGTACTGGCCGGTGCTGGCTCAGGCAAAACCAGCGTTATCACCCGTAAAATTGCTTATTTAATTCAACACTGTGGTATTTCTGCACGGCATATTGTTGCGGTGACCTTTACCAATAAAGCCGCCCGCGAAATGAAAGAACGGGTGACTTCTTTACTGCGTGGCGCTGAAGGCCATGGCTTAACGGTATCCACCTTCCACAACCTGGGCCTCAATATCATTCGCCGCGAGCACGCCTTACTGGGTTACAAGCCCGGCTTTTCCATCTTTGATGATTCCGATGTAAAAGGCTTGCTCACCGATATTATGCAAAAAGAATACGCCGGCGATGACGGTGCTGATGAAGTTAAAAATATCATCAGCAGTTGGAAGAATGATTTGGTGTTGCCAGAACAGGCTTTAGAGCAGGCCCGCGGTGGCAAAGAGCAAACCGCAGCCATTGTCTATAGTCACTATCAACGCACCCTCAAAGCCTATAATGCAGTGGACTTTGATGACTTAATTATGCAGCCGGTGAAACTCTTTCAAAACCACCCAGAGGTACTGGATAAGTGGCGCAAGCGGATTCGCTATATGTTGGTGGATGAATATCAAGACACCAACACCAGCCAATATTTGCTGGTGAAGCTGCTGGTCAAAGAGCGGGCGCAATTCACTGTGGTCGGTGATGACGACCAATCAATTTATGCTTGGCGCGGCGCCCGCCCAGAAAACTTGATGCAACTTAAAGAAGATTTCCCCTCGTTAAAAATAGTGATGTTGGAGCAAAACTACCGCTCCACCAGTCGCATTCTGAAGTGTGCCAATACCCTTATCGCCAACAACCCCCATGAGTTTGTTAAAGAGCTGTGGAGTGATATGGGCCATGGGGATGAAATCCGGGTGCTTCGTTGCCGCAATGAAGATGCGGAAGCGGAACGCATTGCCATGGAGATTCTTACCGAGCGCATGCGCACCCAGCGACCATACAGCGATTTTGCCATTTTATACCGTGGTAACTATCAAGCTAAAATTATGGAACTAAAGCTGCAGGTGCATAAAATCCCCTATCGTTTATCGGGAGGCACCAGCTTTTTTGGCCGCCAAGAAGTCAAAGACCTGATGTCGTACTTTCGTCTGTTAGTGAATCCGGACGATGATAACGCCTTCTTACGGGTGATCAATGTACCCCGTCGTGAAATTGGCTCAACCACCCTAGAAAAACTCAGCGGTTATGCCACTGAACGACAAATATCCATGTATCAAGCCTCAGCAGAAATCGGTCTCGGCGAGCATTTAGGTGCACGTTACACCGAGCGTCTAGCCCGCTTTAAACATTATATGGACAAGCTGCGCCAGCGCTGTTTTAGCGAGGAGCCGATTGATGCCATCAAGGAGATGATCCTTGATATTGATTATGAGAACTGGATCAGACAAAACAGCTCCAGTGAAAAAGCTTGCGAATACCGTATGAGCAATGTGTGGTTTTTAGTTGAAGCCTTAAAAAACACTTTGGAGCGGGACGAAGAAGGTGAAATGACCATCGAGGAGGCTATCGCTAAGCTGGTCTTACGGGATATGCTGGAGCGTCAAGAAGAAGACGAAGACGGTGCCGAAGGGGTACAAATGATGACTCTACACGCCTCTAAAGGTTTGGAATTCCCCAGCGTCTATATTATGGGCATGGAGGAAGAAATCCTGCCACACCGTTCCAGTATTGAAGCCGATACCATCGAAGAGGAGCGTCGCTTAGCCTATGTTGGCATTACCCGAGCACGACGCAATCTTACCTTTACTTATGCCAGTAAACGTAAGCAATATGGTGAAATAATCGACTGTACACACAGCCGCTTTCTCGACGAACTGCCCACTGAAGACTTGCAATGGGAAGGTTTGGAAGAAGCACCGCAAGAAGTGAAAGCTGCTCGGGGCAACAGCGCCTTAGCCGATATTCGAGCGATGCTGAAAAAGTAGTTCTGCAAATATTAAAACTCTAGCTGCTCATTACAAGGAATAGTGTTATTAGCCAGGTATTTTTAAAAAAGACGCTCAGCATGCAGCTGATTATTTTGCTGGCTTCGCTGAGCGCGCTGGTTGCAGCGGCGATTGATATGTACCTGCCCGCTTTCCCCATTATGGCAACCAGCTTGGATATTACCCCAGGTCAGGTACAGCAAACCCTCTCGGTATTTTTAATTGGCTTAGGCATTGGTCAAGGCTTATACGGCCCGTTTTTGGACCGCTTTGGCCGCAAGCCACCGCTGTTATTTGGCATTACCTTATTTACCATTGGCTCATTGGCCGCAGCGCTCACCACCAGCTTTGAAGGCCTATTGATCGCGCGCTTTTTACAAGCCGTTGGCGCTGCTGCTGGCTCAGTGGCATCACGGGCAGTGGTGACCGACACCTGCGATCCACAAAGCTCAGCGCGTATTTATTCAATGCTGATGCAAGTGATGATGATTGCCCCCATTACCGCACCCATGCTGGGGAGCTTAATTTTACTCTATGGCGAATGGCATCTGATTTTTTGGGTACTGGCTTTTTTTGGCATAACCAGTGGCTTCTTTACCATACGTTTGTTGCCGGAAACCTTACCCGTTGAGCGCCGTGTGCCCTTATCCATGCGCAATATTGTGCGTAATTACGCGATACAACTGAGCAACCCCAGCTTCCTCTTTTACACCTTAGCCACCAGTTGTACTCTGGGCTGCCTGTTTATTTATATCAATAACTCGCCCTTTATCTTTATTGAGATGTTTAACTTATCCCCCAACCAATTCAGCTATATTTTTGCAGCCAATGCGGTATTGATGATTGGTATCAGCCAAATAAACCTGCGCCTATTAAAGTTTTATAGCGCCACGCAGATTCTATTTATCGGTTTAGCGGGGTTTATTGTGATTGGCTTGGTGCTCCTAGTCTTGGTCAACTTTAATTGGCAAGCACTGTGGAGCTATAGTATTTTGCTCGGCTTTGGCATGGCCATGCTGGGTTTAATCACCGGCAACTTAACCGCAGTCACCATGGCGCATACCCAGCAATATGCTGGCATAGCTTCAGCACTGTTGGGCTTAATCCAATTTTTACTGGCTGCCGGAATTGGCTTTGTCGCCAGTATCATAGCTGCACCTTCACTGTACACCTTACCCATAGCGCTACTGGTGCTGGGCTTACTGGCGATGGGGTTATGCTCGATTGGTAAATATTTTGCCACTCAAGCGACGCCAGACCCCTAAGCTGCACGCCCCACCAAGTGCCTTACCCAGCTAGCAGCAGGCAAGGATCAGCTAGTGTGTTGCTGGGTAGCGCTGAGCTATAAACAACGCCAATCTTAAATGGCATTCTATCAGTGTCGACTGCAACAATAACAACTGTACACTCAACTGCTACGGTTACTGCTAGGATCAGCACAACAGTTTTTCAGTTGCAACAGCCCTTGCCCCAGTAAAAACACCACTGTTACATTACCGGGCACTCTATTATGCGAGCCGCTTATGACACTTGAAATCTCTCTGGTTTTACTGATTACTCTGGCTGCCATGACACTGTTTGTCACCGAGAAGCTGCGCATTGATGCCATTGCCATTGTGGTCTTAGTCAGTTTAACACTGCTCGATTTGGTCAGTCCCAGCGAAGCGTTAAGTGGCTTTAGTAATCCTGCTACCATCACTGTGGCATCCATGTTTATCCTTGCCGCTGGGCTGCAGAACAGTGGCGCCCTAGCCGGTATCCAAAAACTCCTGGGCAAGGCACGTTCACCCTTGCAGTTTTTCCTCATACTGTTTGGCTTGCTGGCGCTGATTGCACCTTTCGTCAATAACACTGCGGTAGTGGCTATCTTTATTCCCATCGTGATTGCCGCCAGCCTAAAAATCGGCCTGTCACCGTCTAAAACATTAATCCCGCTGTCCTACGTCGCGCAAATGATGGGGGTGGTGACACTCATTGGTTCGTCCACCAACCTGCTGGTGAATTCCATCGCTAAGGATCTGGGCCATCCAGGCTTTAGTATGTTTGAGTTTTTACCTTTAGCAGCAATTTGCGCCCTCGCCGGTTGCCTGTATTTACTGACCTTTGGCCGCTGGTTATTACCGGATGTACGCAGTGCGGATTTAGATAACCTGTATGAGTTTGGCCATTATATTAGCGAATTAAAAATCACTGAAGACTCAAAATTACTGGGTAGCAGCGTCGAAAAGGCCGAGCTCAGCAAAAACTATAATGTCTACATTCTAGAGTTGCTGCGGGATGGCGAAAAATACTGGTCTCCGCGTTCAGAAGAGTTACGTGAGGGCGATATTTTGCTGACCCGAGGTGTCTGGTCTGATATTGAAGCCCTTAAAGATGAGCAAAAACTGGAATTCAATACGCAAACCGACTTTCAACTCAAAGGTCGAAAACAGGAAAAATCTGTCTTCGCCGAGGTGATGATCGCTCCGCAGTCTCGCGCAGCTGGACGTTTGCTCGCCGTATTAAATAGAAGCTGGCGCTATAATGCATCAGTGCTCGGTGTGCAGCGACGTGGACAAGTGGTACGCAATCAACTGAATAGTTTACGCCTGCGTATTGGTGATATTTTACTGTTGGCCTTACCGGAAAAAGACTTTGCTGCGCTACGTAAAGATAAAAGTGTCATTATTATCTCGCAACGTGAAGCCGTGCAAAAGTATGGCTGGCGCGCACCCTTTGCCGTCGCCACCATGACTGCGGTGGTTGCCATATCAGCGCTCGGCTGGCTGCCCATAGCGATTTCCGCACTCTGTGGCGCTGTGGCGATGACCTTGGCCGGCTGTATTCATGCCGATGATGTTTATGAAAGCACCGACTGGTCCATTGTGATTTTAATCGCTGGGCTGTTACCGCTGGGGATTGCCATGAGCAGTAGCGGTGCCGCACAGTTCTTGGTGAATAACAGTATTGGCTTGGTCAGCCATCTCGGCCCTCACGTGGTACTGGGCGTGCTTTATTTACTGGCACTGCTGTTTGGTGAGCTAATGAGTAACTCTGCTGCTGCGGTGCTGCTGACGCCAATAGGGTTCTCTACCGCACAATTGATGGGCGCTGACCCCACGCCATTTCTGATTGCCATTACCTTTGCCGCCTCCACCAGTTTTATGACCCCTGTGGGTTATCAAACCAATATGATGGTCTACAGCGCTGGCGGCTATAAATTCAGTGACTTTATGAAGGTGGGCTTACCGCTCAATAGTATTTTCTGGTTATTAGGGGTGATCTTTATCCCAATATTCTGGCCGTTCTAAAGGGCTCAGTTATGTGCCCGTTCTTACTATAAGTACAACAGCAGCGCACCGCATTGCGCTCGGAGGCTCTAGTTCCTGCTGTTAGTGGCTTGGCGCGAGCGGACTGCATCTTCAGAGCTAGTCCACCAACTCAATACCTAAGCTCTCCAACAAATACACCGCTTCAAATTTGGAAAACTTCGCACCCTGCAACTGGTTTTCTAAAACATTAATTGAGTATTGGGTCGCTTCGGTAAAGTCCGCTGACTGTAAATTAGTGCGCATAAATACACTGTGAGTAAAGTCACTGTAGGTCATCACTGCATGGGAAAAATCCCCTTCACGAAAATCCACATCCTGCACTTTGCACTCATCCAGAATCAGCCCCTGTAACGTCAGTCCAAAAAACGATGAATCATTCAGAATGGATTGACGAAAACTGATCTCAAAATCTTTATGGTATTCAGACCAAGTAGCGCGGGTCCAATCAACGCCAACCAGCTTGCATTCAGTAAAGCTCACACCAAACAAGCGGGTGTAAGGCAGACTGGCTAAACTTAACTGACAACCACTAAAACTGCAGTTAATAAAATTACAACGCTCAAACACGGCACTGCTGAAGTTACAATCAACAAAGGTGCATTCTTCAAACTCAGTACCCACGCAGAGCAAATCTTGCAGAGCTAAGTTTTTGAATGACTGGGCAAAATACTGCTGCTGGTTTTCTAACTGACTCAACTGACCCTCAACTTACATGCACTGCATGGCTGGCTTAAAATGGCAAAACGCTGGCATCCCAGTTCAGTAATGTACCACTGAGCTCTGGGGTCAGCGCATCACGCACTTGGAGTAGACGCAGTGCAGTGTTTGTAACAGCGTAGTGAGGCAGTTTTGTCGGCTGTCTTCAACCCTAAACCTGTACAGCCCTGTTATGAGGCAATAAAAAAGGCGACTGCTGAGAGTCGCCTTGGGGTCACCGGCAAGAAAATATTAAGCAGCAATACTGCCTTTTATTTTATTCATGGCATTTTTTTCGATCTGCCGAATACGTTCTGCAGACACACCGTACTGGGCGGCAAGATCATGCAGCGTCACTTTTTCGTCGGATAGCCAGCGCTGTTGCAAAATATCACGGCTGCGCTCATCCAGCTCGGCCAAAGCTTGATGCAGATTACTGTTAGCAGTATCTGTCGTATCAGTGGCTTCCAACTGCAAAGCTGGATCATAGCTGTGATCTTCTAAATAGTTCGCCGGTGAGCGATAAGCGCTTTCATCATCTTCATTATCGGATGGATCAAACGACATATCGCGTCCAGTTAAGCGGCTTTCCATTTCGCGCACATCACGTGGTTCAACACCCAATGACTCAGCGACTGCCTCGACTTCGGTATTGTTCAACCAAGCTAAACGCTTTTTCTGGCTGCGCAGGTTAAAGAACAGCTTACGCTGTGCTTTAGTGGTCGCCACTTTAACAATGCGCCAGTTACGCAGCACATATTCGTGAATTTCAGCTTTAATCCAATGCACAGCAAAAGACACTAAACGCACACCCACTTCAGGGTTGTAGCGCTTAACTGCTTTCATTAAACCAACGTTCCCTTCTTGAATCAGATCGCCTTGTGGCAAACCATAACCTGAGTAGCTGCGCGCAATATGCACCACAAAACGTAAGTGGGCCATGACTAATTGACGGGCAGCATCTAAATCTTGGTGATAATACAGGCGCTCACCTAAGTCGCGTTCTTCTTCTACGCTCAGAACTGGAATGGCGCTCACTGAATGCATATAGGATTCAAGGTTAGAGCCAGGACTCAGAATCTGAGCAGTTTGTAATGCGGTCGTGGTGGTCATAAATATCCTCCAACGGGTGACAATATCTTAAACAGTTACTATTGAATATATAGATAGCAATTCACTGATAAAGTTCCCTGCTTTGCGCTGGTAAAGTATGCGCAAACCCTCGTTCTACAATGTTTTGCAACTAGCGCGGTGATAATTCCCGCAGATGCCGTGCCACAGCAATCCAAGCACCAATGTAACCCAGCAATACTGCACCAAGTAATAATGAAAAGCCATCTTCAATTGAGATGCCCGATAAGCTAAATTCACTGCCGTACAGTTGCGCCAACTCCACCACAGAGTCGTTCAGCCACTCCAGACCGAATGCCAACAACAACCAGGCCAAGAGTCCGCCAGCTAAGCCGTAGAGCACACCCATATACAAAAATGGTCGGCGTACATAGCCGTCAGTGCCGCCCACCAGCTTAATCACTTCAATTTCAATCCGGCGGTTTTCAATATGCAAGCGGATGGTATTGCCCACCACCAGCAATAATGCCGCAATCAGCAGAACTGCTAAAGCAAAAATAAAGTGCTCACCCACCTGCAAAATAGCAGCTAAACGCTCGATCCACATCAGATCAAGCTGCGCTTGTTGCACTTTAGGCATATTTTTCAGCTCATCCAGTAACGCCACCAAAGCGTCTTTATCAATCACCTCTGGCGTTACCAAAATACTGCCCGGTAAAGGGTTCTCGGGTAGCTCACGTAACGCTTCACCTAAACCTGATTGTTCTTGAAACTCAGCCAGTGCTTGCTCGCGACTGATCCACTCAGCTTCAGCAACATCTGGATGGGCAACAATCTCATCACGTAACAGCTCGCCATAGGTATCACCAGAATCCAGCTCTAAAAACAAGGAGATTTGTGCAGCACGCTGCCATGAGCCACCCAGTTGACTGACATTTTCCAACAATAGCGCCAAACCCATGGGCAAACTTAAAGCCACCGCCATGACTAAGCAGGTAAAAAAGCTGCCCAGCGGTTGGCGTACTAAACGACCTGTGCTGTCTTTAAGACTGGCACGGTGGTTTTCCAGCCATGCGCGAAATTGGTTACGGAAACCACGGGTATCAGAAAGACTGGCTTCGACATGATTTTTGCTGGTGGCACCAACACGCTCACCAGGTTGGTCAGGGGTTACTCGGGCAGAACACATTAGACAGCCTCTCCATCGCCAATCAAGCGGCCACGTTGCAGGGTTAACATGCGATGCCGCATGCGCGCAATCAATGCCAAATCATGACTGGCAATTAACACTGTTGTACCCAATTGATTGATATCTTCAAAAACAGACATAATCTCTGCTGCTAGACGCGGGTCTAAGTTACCGGTGGGCTCATCCGCCAGCAATAAAGTGGGCTGATGGACAATAGCCCGAGCAATACCAACTCGCTGCTGCTGCCCCGTGGATAAATCTGACGGCGCTTGCAAGGCTTTTTCTTTTAAGCTGACCCGCGCCAAAGCAAGACTGACCCGCTGATTAATCTCGTCTTGGGGCAAACCTAAGATATGTAGCGGCAGCGCCACATTGGCAAACACACTGCGATCAAATAATAATTGGTGGTTCTGAAAGACTACCCCAATTTGCCGGCGTAAAAACGGAATCTGCGAGTTGGTAATCTTGGATAAATCTTGTCCTGCTAACAACAGCTTACCCGTGGTGGGACGTTCCATCGCCAGCAGCAGACGCAACATGGTGCTTTTGCCCGCGCCCGAATGGCCGGTAACAAAGAGAAACTCACCGCGGCGCACGCGAAAACTGAGCTCATGCAAGCCAACATGGCCGTTGGGGTAACGTTTTTCGACCTGCTCAAATCGAATCATGCAGAATCCTTCTCAGCAAACAGCGCCTCAACAAAATCATCGGCAACAAAGTCACGCAAATCATCAATGCCTTCACCAACACCAATATAGCGTACTGGTATGCCAAAATGCTTCGCTAAAGCAAAGATAACCCCACCTTTTGCAGTACCATCAAGTTTGGTCAAAGCCAAGCCTGTGACCGGAATGGTCTCATGGAAATGACGGGTCTGATTAATCGCGTTTTGTCCGGTACCTGCATCCAGCACTAACAGCACCTCATGGGGTGCACTCTCATCTAAACGACCCATCACTCGTGCAACTTTACGCAACTCTTCCATTAAGTTGTCTTTGGTGTGTAAGCGTCCAGCGGTATCTGCAATCAACACATCCATGCCCCGTGATTGTGCCGCTTGCACCGCATCAAAAATCACCGAAGCAGAATCGGCACCGGTATGTTGGGCAATCACTGGTACTTTATTGCGCTCACCCCACACTTGCAGTTGCTCAACCGCGGCAGCACGGAAGGTATCACCGGCCGCCAGCATAACTTTTTTGCCTTCTTTCTGCAGACGTGAGGCCAGCTTACCAATGGTGGTGGTTTTACCGGCACCATTGACCCCAACCACTAAAATCACATAGGGCTTGCGCTCAGTCGATACCACCAAGGGCTGCTCTACTTCACGCAACAGCTCAGCCATCTCGCCTTGTAAGGCTTGATATAGCGCACCACTGTCGGCCAACTCTTTACGCGCCACACGACGAGTGAGGTTATCCATAATCGCAGTGGTAGCTTCCATACCCACGTCAGCAGTTAAGAGGCGTGTTTCCAGCTCTTCGAGCAAGTCATCATCAATTTCTTTTTTGCCCAAGAACAAGCTGGCCATGCCTTCGCCAAGACTCGAACTGGTTTTTGCTAGGCCTTGTTTTAAACGAGCGAACCAACCAACTTTACTTTCTTGCGGCTTACTTTGCCCTGCAAGATTGGCCGCCAGTGGCGGTTCTTCAGCAACTGGCTCTGGCTCTGGCTCTGGCTCTGGCTCTGGCTCTGGCTCTGGCTCTGGGATCAGTGTGGGCTGCGGCTCTTCAGCAACTACAGGCTCAGCCACTGCCCGGCCGCCAAATAAACTAAAGCGCGATGGTTTGGTCTGCGCTGCTGGCGCTGACGCTGCTGTCTCGCTCGCATCTGTGAGCGACTCAGACTCAGACTCAGACTCAGACTCAACAGCAGTTTTTGCCACGGCCTCTGCCTTAGCAACAGGCTCAATCCGCTCAGGTTGCAGCTCAGTTACGGTCGGCTGTTCAGCTGCCGTATCCTCGTCCTCTGCTGGTTTTTCAGCGACCACAGCAACGTCCACAGCAGCTGCTGTAGACTCTAGTGTGGACTGCTCCGCTGCTACGGATTGCTCTGCATATTCTGCAGAGATGGCCTCAGAGGAATCAGCTTGTTCAGTTTTTGGCTCGGCCTTCTTGCGACCAAACCATGAAAACAAGCCTTTCTTACCTGTCTTACCTGATTTTTCTGGCACAGCTTCACTCTGCTGTTCTTCAGTTGATAGGGAATCAGCGTTATCCGCTGGTTGTTTTGATTTTTTGTCGTCGCCGGAACCAAACATAGAAAAAGGCTATCTCAGCTATTCACCAGATTGGCGTGCATTTTTAACTAAAAATATGCCAATGTGGTTGTTAATAAAATGATTGCGTATCCTAGCACCTCTAAGCCCTTGGTAGCTAAACTCAGAGCGCAGTTTAAAAGGTTTAAACATGAATACTTATTTACGTTACATCGTACTACTTTTATCCAGTACTTTTCTTGCGCCTTTAATGGCGCAAACCGCCACCACCGAATTTACTTTAGACAACGGACTCAAGGTGATTGTTCGTGAAGATCATCGCGCCCCCGTGGTGGTCAGTCAGCTTTGGTATAAAGTCGGCTCCAGCTACGAAGTGCTTGGCAGTACCGGTTTAGCCCACGCGCTCGAACATATGATGTTTAAGGGCAGCGATAAACTGGGGCCTGGCGAATCTTCACGTATTTTACGCGAGCTGGGCGCCGAAGAAAATGCTTTTACCAGCGATGACTATACGGCCTACTACCAAGTACTGGCCCGTGACCGCTTAGCAGTGGCGCTGGAAATGGAAGCTGACCGTTTAGCTGGCCTGACTTTACCAGAAGATGAGTTCATTCGAGAAATCGAGGTGATTAAAGAAGAGCGCCGCATGCGTACCGATGATCGCCCCAGTGGCTTAGCTTACGAGCGTTTCAAGGCCTTAGCTTACCCTGCCAGCGGTTATAGTATTCCGACCATTGGCTGGATGCACGATCTAGACCGCATGACCATCGAGGATCTGCGCGATTGGCATAAGCGCTGGTATGCGCCCAATAACGCCACTTTAGTGATTGTCGGTGATGTGCAGCCCGAGGAAGTCAAAGCTCTAGTCACCCGTTACTTTGCCAAGATTCCGGCGCGCCCCCTGCCAGCAGTTAAACAGCCGCTGGAGCTGGATGAGCCGGGACAGCGCAGTATTGATTTGTATCTAAAAACTCAACTGCCCAGCTTAATGATGGGCTTTAATGTGCCGAGCCTCACCAGCACTGATAATCCAACTGAAGTGCATGCGCTGCGTTTAATCGGTGCTTTACTCGATGGCGGCAACAGTTCGCGCATCCCCACCCAGCTTGAGCGTGAGCAAGAGTTAGTGGCCGGTGCTTCAGCGTGGTATAACGCTTTCACTCGCGGCGATAGCTTATTTGTTGTATCCGCCACCCCCAATGTACAAAAAGGCAAAACTGTTGCTGAAGTTGAAGCTGGCCTTTGGCAACAACTGCAACAACTGCAAGAGACTCCACCCAGTGCCGAGGAGCTGGCTCGGGTACGCGCACAAGTGCGTGCCAGTGAAGTTTATGCACAAGATTCAATTACCAGCCAAGCCACACAAATTGGGCAGCTGGAAACAGTGGGTCTCTCATGGCGCATTCAACAAAGTAACTTAGCTGACTTAGAGGCGGTGACTCCGGCCGATATTCAAGCCGCAGCGAAAAAGTTTTTTACCCCGACGCGGCTCACCACAGCTTATATTTACCCTGAGGAAGCGCGTCCATGATGCCTTTATTACGTTTGCTCAAGATCGGTCTATTAAGTAGCGCATTATTGTTCGGCGCTGGCTGCAGCAGCTTGGAAGAGGCGCAACTCAGCTCAGCCGAGCAACGCATCAGTAGTTTAGCGGCACTGTCCAAGCAAGATCCGCTCACCCGTGAATTGGATATTCAGCAATGGCAGACCAGCGCCGGCACTAAAGTGCTGTTTATGGCTGCACCGGAACTGCCCATGTTTGATTTACGCTTAACCTTTGCCGCAGGCAGCAGTAAAGATCAACAGGCTTACGGCTTAGCTGGCCTGACCAATGCCATGCTCAATGAAGGTACTGGCACGCTGGATGCAGGAGAGATCGCTGCGCGCTTTGAAGATCTAGGTGCACAATTTTCCAGCGGTTCCTACCGCGATATGGCCGTGGTTACCTTGCGCAGTCTCAACGACCCAAAGCTCAGCGCCCCTGCTTTAGAGCTGTTTAGCGCAGTCATCGCACAGCCTAGCTTTCCTGCGGACTCATTAGCGCGCATTAAAAATCAACTCTTGGCCAGTTTTGAATACCAAAAACAAGATCCAGGCACACTGGCTTCGTTGGAGTTATTTGAGAAACTCTATGGCGATCACCCTTACGCCACTCCCAGCTCAGGCACTGCTGAATCTATACCGGTCATGACCCGCCAACAATTACAAGACTTTCACCGCACCTATTACACCGCCAGTAATGCGCAAATTGCGCTGGTGGGCGACCTAACCCTTGATCAAGCCAAAGCTATCAGCGAACAAGTCTCATCCGGCTTGCCCACCGGCGCTGCTGCTGCAACGGCCCCTAAGCCCAGCCCCAGTGACGCGTCCAAGACCCATATTGAGTTCCCATCCACGCAAACACAGATTCTTCTGGCGCAACTTGCAGTGCAGCGCGGCGACCCAGATTACCCTGCTTTATTTTTAGGTAATCAGATCCTCGGTGGCGGTGGTTTTGGCACCCGTTTAATGGAAGAAGTCCGTGAAAAGCGCGGCCTCACCTATGGGATTTACTCAAGTTTGAGCCCCATGCAAGCCACTGGGCCGTTTATGATTAACGTCAAAACCCGCGCTGAACTCAGTGAAGTGACCTTAGAACTGGTGCAAGACTTACTTCGTGAGTACATTGCCAACGGCCCCACTGAAGCAGAATTGGCCAATGCGAAACGGGAAAGTCTCGGCAGCTTTCCGCTCAGTGCCGCCAGTAACTCAGCCATTGTTGGGCAGCTAGCAGCCATTGGCTTCTACGATATGC
>CAZEZR010000024.1:0-34028 GCA_964516465.1 uncultured Thiopseudomonas sp.
ACTCGGCTACGAACCGAGCGGTCGGAGGTTCGAATCCTCCTGAGTCCGCCATATTTAAAAAACCTGCATTTATTGCAGGTTTTTTTTTGCCTATTTAAAACCTGTTTGCTGCTGAAAGAGCTAGAGCGTCTTGCTTGCATGCTGACTGCTCAGAGTAATGTTGGATGAAAATCAAGTTGCAGTGATACTATGAGCGGTTCTAGAACATGGTAGTGCTGCAGTATTTTGCGCTGAGGGCTGAGCTTGCGCGCTTAAAGTAAGCTTCTCGGTTAAGTGTCGGCTTATAGGGTGGAGTTTTCATTTATGTCTGAAGTTGAAGAGAGAAGGCCTCAAGAGCGCCTGCAGGAAAGGTTTACCCAGATTCTTGAGCTCTTGCAACGACACAGGCTGATTGAAGGGGCTGTTGCTAGTCAAGGCAGTGATTATCAAGATCGTGTCGATGAGTTGGTGCAACAACAGCACTTAGCTGAATTACAGCAAACCCTCGCTGAGTTGCATCCCGCTGACATTGCTTACATTCTCGAAGCCCTACCGCTAGAAGACCGTTTGACCATCTGGCAGTTGGTGCGCGCAGAAAGCGATGGTGACATTCTGTTAGAGGTGTCCGACGCCGTTCGTGAAACCCTGATTGCTGATATGGACGATCAGGAGATTATTGCAGCAGCTAAAGACCTTGATGCTGATGAGCTCGCTGACCTCGCTCCAGAGTTGCCACGGGACGTGGTGCAGGGCTTGATGGAGTCGTTGGATGCTCAGCAGCGCGAACGGGTGGAATCGGCGCTGTCCTACGACGCTGAGCAGGTTGGTGCCATTATGGACTTTGAGATGGTGACTATCCGTGAAGATGTCACCTTAGAGGTGGTGCTGCGTTACTTGCGTCGCTTGAAAGAGTTACCTGACCAAACCGATAAGCTGTTTGTGGTTGATATTGCCGGCATCTTAAAAGGGGTGCTGCCGATTAAGCGTTTATTGGTCAATGACCCTGAGCGTAAGGTCCATGAGGTTATGGCGGATGACCCAGTAGTCTTTAATCCAGATGAAAATGGCTCTGATGCTGCGCAAGCGTTTGAGCGTTATAACCTTGTTTCTGCGCCAGTGATTGAGAAGAGCGGCAGATTGATCGGCCGTTTAACTGTTGATGAAATGGTTGACTTGATTCGTGAAGAGTCTGAGAGCGAGGTTTTAAGTCGCGCAGGTTTACGTGAAGAAGAAGATATTTTTGCCTCTGTATGGAAATCATTGAAAAACCGTTGGGCATGGCTGGCAATTAACTTAATCACTGCGTTTGTCGCATCGCGGGTGATTGGCCTGTTTGAAGGCTCCATTGAAAAACTGGTGGCATTAGCCGCTTTGATGCCGATTGTGGCAGGTATTGGTGGTAACTCGGGCAACCAGACCATTACCATGATTGTCCGCGCGATGGCCCTAGATCAGTTGTCTACGGGAAACACCACACGCTTAATGCATAAAGAACTGGCGGTGGCCTTTATCAATGGGCTGATCTGGGGCAGTGTGATCGGGGTTGTGGCATGGATGCTCTATGACAGCTGGTCGTTGGGGGTGGTGATGACCGCGGCGATGACCTTGAACTTATTGTTGGCCGCGCTGATGGGGGTCGCTATTCCCATGACTATGGTGCGTTTGGGGCGGGATCCGGCGTTAGGTTCCAGTGTGTTAATTACCGCTATGACGGACAGTGGCGGTTTCTTTATTTTCCTCGGCTTAGCGACGCTGTTTTTGCTGTAAAGCTGAAAAGCAGCAGTTTTTCCTACTCCATATGTGTCAGGCGCTGGTCTGCTGCCATTGCTTTAATGCCAGCATGATTGGTTTTTAAGGCGATGGGGATTGGCAAGTGAAGCCAACAGTAAAACTGTTGAACAGCAGCAGCGCTGGGCGAATTAAGGAGTACGAGTGGGTAGGGGCTTAAGTTGCTTCATAGATCCGCTTGATATTCGTCTAGTGATGAAAGCACATTCAGGGTAGTATTGGTTGCTGCGCGCTGTTTTACTGCTATTTGTTTTCTTAATATAAGCAGTCAGCAGTATCAATTGTCTTCTTTTTCCCATCCAGAAAATAACTGTAGCTGTAAAGTTAGGGCGTAAGAGTGGGAAATACCTGGGTAAAAAGATGCTTGAGTGTTTGCTAATTGATAGAGTTTCGCGCTAATGTTGATCCGTTTTGGCCGCAGCTTATTGACTGTTACGTCAGTTGCAGCGTAATACAATCTATAATATTGCCCCTGATATAGAGGAAATGGAGCCTATATGACTTCCCAGCAACTCCTTCTTGAAGGCGTTGAGCTCATGCTTTTTGGCATGGGACTCGTTTTCACATTTTTGATCTTGCTGATTTTCAGCATCCGCATAATGTCTGCTCTTTTAGACCGCTTTGCACCAGAAAAAAGCTATGCGGTGACGACTGTAACAGCGCCTGCACAAGTGGGTAGCGTACAAGTTGTGGATCCAGACACATTACAAGCCATTCAAATAGCCATTAAACAGCACCGTGCCCGTCGCGGCTGAGTGTACCTATACGGAGTTTTTCTCGATGACTGCCACCAAGCCACTCGGTATTACTGACGTTGTATTACGTGATGCTCACCAATCCATTTTAGCGACCCGGGTTCGTTTAAACGATATGTTACCCATTGCTGGGAAGCTCGATAAAATTGGTTTTTGGTCAGTTGAGTCATGGGGTGGGGCCACCTTTGATTCATGCATTCGTTATTTGGGTGAGGACCCATGGGAGCGTATTCGCGCACTGAAACAAGCGATGCCCAATACCCGTCAGCAAATGCTATTACGTGGACAAAACTTATTGGGCTACCGTCACTATGCTGACGATGTGGTGGATAAGTTTGTCGAGCGTGCAGCAATTAATGGTGTGGATGTGTTTCGCGTATTTGATGCGATGAACGATCCGCGCAACATTGATCGAGCCTTACAAGCAGTGAAAGCCAATGGCAAACATGCGCAAGGGACAATTTCTTACACCACCAGCCCCGTGCACAATATGCAGATGTGGGTTGATCTGGCTAAGAAAATTGAAGACTTAGGTGCCGACTCCATTGCGATTAAAGATATGGCCGGTATTTTACAGCCCTATGTCGCCTATGAGTTGGTCAGTAAGTTAAAAGCCAGTTTATCGATTCCAATCCATATGCAGTGTCACGCCACTGCAGGGTTATCAACCGCTGCGATTATGAAAGCAGTTGAAGCAGGTATTGATAACGTTGATACCTCGATTTCCTCATTCTCAATGACCTACGGTCATTCGCCAACCGAGTCTGTGGTATCTATTTTCCAAGGTACTGAGCATGACACTGGGCTTGATTTGCTGCTGTTGGAAGAGGTTGCCGCGTACTTCCGTGAAGTGCGGAAAAAGTATGCCAAGTTTGAAGGAACCTTACGCGGTGTTGATTCACGTATTCTGGTGGCGCAAGTACCTGGCGGTATGTTGACCAATATGGAAAACCAGCTTAAGGAGCAAGGCGCTGAAGATAAATTTGATGAAGTGCTGGATGAGATCCCACGGGTGCGTGAGGACTTAGGCTTTATTCCTTTGGTGACACCAACCTCGCAAATTGTTGGTACCCAAGCAGTGATTAACGTTTTAACTGGTGAGCGCTACAAATCCATCACCAAAGAAACGGCTGGGGTGTTAAAAGGTGAGTACGGGGCTGCGCCAGCGCCATTTAATCAAGAGTTACAAGCGCGGGTGCTCGATGGTGAAGAAGCAATTGTGTGCCGTCCTGCAGATTTGCTGGATAACGAAGTCGAAAGGCTGACCAATGAGCTGCTGGAGTTGGCCAAAGAGAACAATATTCGTTTAGCCGATGATGTGATTGACGATGTGCTGACCTATGCACTCTTCCCGCAAATTGGTTTGAAATTCTTAGAAAACCGCGACAACCCAGATGCCTTTGAGCCTGAGCCTACCGGCAATGAAATCATTGGTGGTGACGCTGGAGCGCAAGCTTACACCGTGGAAGTCAACGGTAAGACCTTTGTTGTGCAAGTCAATGAAGGCGGTGATATTGAAGGATTAAAGCCCGTTGGTGATGCAACGGCCTGTGAACCAGCACCTGTTGCTGCAGGCGAAGGGGATCCGCAAGGCGCGCCTTTAGCCGGTAATATTTTTAAAGTGTTGATCAAACCAGGACAGACCGTGGAAGAGGGTGAAGTAGTGATGATTTTAGAAGCCATGAAAATGGAAACTGAAATATGCGCTTTCCGCCGTGGTGTAATTGGCTGTGTCAACGTGAAAGTTGGCGATGCAGTGTCGGTTGGCGATAGCCTGCTGACCATTTCTTGAGGGCTGAATGATGGATAAGCTCTTAAGCTTATGGCACAGCACCGGTGTCTACCAACTTGAAGCTGGACAAGCTTTAATGATTGTTGTGTGTTTAGGGTTGGTGTATTTAGCCATCCGTAAAGGTTTTGAGCCGCTCTTATTGATCCCAATTGGTTTCGGTGGGGTGCTGGCCAATATTCCCGCAGCAGGTATGGCTGAAGCCGGTGGTTTGCTGGCAATACTTTATGATGTTGGCTTGCCAACCAGCGTGTTCCCGCTGCTGATCTTTATGGGCGTCGGAGCCATGACTGACTTCGGTCCGATGTTGGCGAATCCGAAAACCTTACTGCTGGGTGCAGCCGCGCAGTTTGGTATTTTTGGTACTTTGCTTGGCGCTTTGGCGATTGGCATGCTGGGCATTCCAGGCTTGGAATTCACTTTGCAAGAGGCGGCCTCGATCGCCATTATTGGCGGTGCTGATGGACCTACGTCCATTTATGTGACTTCACGTCTCGCGCCAGACTTGCTCGGTCCAATTGCGGTGGCAGCATACTCTTATATGGCCTTAGTGCCCTTGATTCAGCCACCGATTATGCGTGCGCTAACCACCCCTGAAGAGCGCTCCATTGTGATGTCGCAATTACGCCATGTCAGCCAAGTGGAAAAAATTATTTTCCCGCTGGTGTTGTGCTTGTTGATTGGCATGCTGTTACCTGATGCAGCGCCTTTAGTGGGCATGTTCGCTTTTGGTAACTTAATGCGCGAAAGCGGTGTGGTGGAGCGTTTAGCCGATACCTCACGCAATGCGTTGATTAATATTGTGACCATTGGCTTAGGTTTGACCGTTGGTTCCAAGCTGTCTGCAGAGTCTTTCTTGCAAATTAAAACCTTGGGTATTCTATCGCTGGGAATGATTGCCTTTAGTGCGGGTACCGCCATGGGCATTATCATGGCTAAAATCATGAACAAGTTCAGCAAGATCAAGGTGAATCCTTTGATCGGTTCAGCAGGTGTCTCTGCAGTACCCATGGCTGCTCGTGTCTCGAATAAGGTTGGCTTGGAAGCTAATCCGCAAAACTTCTTGCTTATGCACGCCATGGGCCCGAACGTGGCTGGGGTGATAGGCTCTGCGGTGGCGGCCGGTGCTCTGCTTAGTTTTGTTGGTTAGGCTATGAGCTCACGTCAACTGTTTGAAAAAAAAGACTACCCATTGCGGTAGTCTTTTTTTTAAGCGAATAATTTTAGCCGTACAAGAGCTCACACAGAGCAATAGATAGGGGCATGAGTGGCGTGATTTACAACTTTACTTGTGTAAATGCAGAGTGAAAATATTTAATGCTACAAGTTCCTTTAGCTCGGACTGTTAGAAGCGAGTCGTTGGCTTGGATAAATCATGGGTATAAAAAAAGGCCAACTGAAACAGTTGGCCTTTTTGCCTTGGCAAGTAAAATTACTTGCGGCTGGCTTTTTCTAACATACGCAGAGCGCGTTCGTTAGCTTCGTCAGCTGTTAGCTGTGCACGCTGAGCTGCGCCCATCGCTTCATTAGCCATGCTGTAAGCTTCGTCAGCGCGAGCTTGTGCACGTGCTGCTGAATCTTCAGTGGCGGTTAAGCGCGCTTCGTTTTCAGTTGATAAGCTGCTGCAACCAGTTGCTAGAACTGCTGCTAAAGCTAAAGCAGAGAATTTTAGAACATTATTCATTGTGTTCCCCTTAGTATGGGTGTTCATGGAAGCAACTGATCGAAGGATAAGTTGCTAGCTAGCATGTTACGCATTCATTTGACTAAGTAAACTACTAGTATTGCTATACGGCGTTTTTTTAGTATTTAGCTTAATAAATGTACAAAAACATAGTTGTTCTGTATAGGGTTTGAGCGCGGTAAGTTTTTTTGATTAATTCGCTTAAAATAAAGAGCACTGCGTACTTATTGCACGCTATTTATTCTATTATCCAATTCAAGTGCTCATTAAACTCTAGGAGGTTGTGTGACTTACCCTGTACTTAGCAATTATGTTACCCGCGCTGTACTGATACTGAAGAGCCGATGTTTCCTGAGTTAAAAAAACTAACCATGGACGATGGTACGTGGCCAAACGTTGAAAACTTAGTTTTGGCTGAACAAAATGGCGTGACCCGTGACCCGTGACCCGTGACCCGTGACCCGTGATCAGTTGTATAACTTGTTTGGTCGCCCACACTTTAAAGAAGGTTTTGGTACCCGCGAATGGGATTACTTATTCCACTTCCGCACTCCAGAAGGCAAGAAAACTTGTCAGTATAAAGTGCTGTTTGATAAAGACAAAATTGCCCGTAGCTTCCACTGGGCACCTGAAGGCTGTATGGATGCTGCAGAGCCAAAGCCTGAACCTGTTGCGTTCTCGCTCGATGGTGATGTGACTTTTGGTTTTGACAGTGCTGAGCTGACTGCGTATGGCCGTAATGAAATCAGTAAAATTGTGCAAAACTTGAAGCAGCAGGGTGTGCTGGAGTCGGTTGTTGTTGCCGGACATACTGATCGGGTTGGCAGCGATGCGTACAACAATGATCTATCACAGCGCCGTGCGGAGACAGTGCGTCAAGCATTGGTTATGGAAGGCATTGATCGTCAGGTGTTACGCGCTGTTGGCTACGGAAAAAGTGAGCCCGTGGTACAGTGTGGAAACGCCAGCCGTGCTGATCTAATCGGTTGCTTAGCGCCGAACCGTCGTGTCGAAATCATTGCACAAGGATCTACTGTTAATCAGTAATAATAAATAGCAAACAGCGATAGAGGACATTTAACTCTATCGCTGAGGGAACGATATGTTAAGTCAAAAAATACGCTTGATAAGCTTAGCATTAGGCTTAGTGCTGGTGGCAGGCTGTCAGCAAGCTGGGACCAGTCCGGCACTGAGCAGCGCTCTTGCTGAAAAACCGTTGCCGCCTGAAACGCGCCCACCCGTGAGCGCACGGCAGTATGCTCAGCAACAACAGCAAGTGCAGGCACAGTCACAAGCACAACAAACAGTAATTACCGTGCATTTGGCGCAAGAGCAGCCAGAGGCTTCGTTGATTGCTGTGGAAGTGGATGACAATCAAGCGCTGTATGCCTTACCGCAGCCGATGTTAACCCATGCGGATATGAAAGAGGTGACGCCAGTGACTGCGCGAGATGGCAGCACTTTTATTATGTTTGATCTGACTCCGCAAGGCAGTGCCAAGCTGGCTAATGTCAGTACTCAAGCGCAAGGTCACTTCTTTTTAGTCAGTGCCGGTGGTCAGTTGATCAGTGTGTCGCAGATTGCTGAGCCAATGACGGAAGGTAAGTTCTTGGTCTCCACGCAAGGTGCTGAACATGCCCGGCAGATTCTGCAGCTGTTGCGTTAGAGTAAGCGTTTAAAAACTTGGCCTAAATGGAGCTCAGTAAGCTTGAGATACCGATGCTCTGTTTAAGCGCAAGTGTGTGGTGAGTATTCAGCAGTGATATTTAACTGCTGTTTTAGCTGCTATAAATAATGTGTCAGTGGGGACGCGCGTCGTAGTGGGTTGTATTTAGTTCGTAAAAGCACTTTTTAAATAAAAACTTCAATAAGGGCTTGCACTTAGGGAAAATAACCCATATATTAGCGCCCTCGATTGGGAGATACAGCAACACACTCCAATCACGCATCTACCGCCCGGATGGCGGAATAGGTAGACGCAAGGGACTTAAAATCCCTCGGTATTTGATACCGTGCCGGTTCGATTCCGGCTCCGGGCACCATCTTTAACAAGCACACCGCCAGTGCTTGTACAAAAACCCGCTTCGAGCGGGTTTTTTATTGTCTAGACAAAAGTGCCAGCATTATCACTGGCATGGGCTTGTGTTAATAGTCTTCAAAATCCTCAGCGTTGGCCCGGGCAACACGGTCACGCTCTTCGCTCAGTACTGCTTGAATATCCGCCATGACTGAATCCACATCAGCTGGGGTATCGGGCTCGACAAATTCGCCGGTCAGTACTGTATCCAGTTCCAGGCGACCATCTTTGTACAGACTCCACATTTCAGGGCTGTAGCGCGTCTCTAGCAACTCGGGTGCGTACTGCGCGTAATACTGGGTGATATTGTTCACATCGCGATTGAGCATAAAAAACGCATTGTTGTTGGCAGCGGCATCCACTGCTTGGGGTAAGTCAATAATCACTGGGCCATGCTCATCGACCAGTACATTAAACTCCGATAAGTCACCATGGATTAAACCAATGCAGAGCATGCGTTTAATCGACTCCATCAGTGTGGCGTGGTCTTGGCGGGCTTGCTCAGGCTCAAGGGTGACGTCGTTAAGGCGCGGCGCCACCTGGCCGTCGGGCAAAGTGACTAAGTCCATCAACAACACGCCGTCAAAGCAGCCGTAGGGCTGGGGGACGCGCACACCGATTGCAGCTAAGCGGTATAGCGCATCCACTTCAGCATTTTGCCACGCTTCTTCAGTTTGCTCGCGACCAAACTTAGAGCCTTTTTCCATGGCTCGAGAGCGGCGACTGTTACTGGACTTACGGCCTTCACGGTACAAAGAGGCTTTTTTAAAGCTGCGTTTATCCATATCTTTGTAGACTTTAGCGCAGCGAATCTCATCGCCACAGCGCACCACATAGACCACGGCTTCTTTACCGTTCATTAGCGGGCGTAACACCTCATCAATTAGCCCATCTTCAACGAGGGGAATCAGGCGTGCAGGGGTTTTCATAGGGCTCCCAAATCAATAACTATAAAATAAATATGCAAACGCTTCTATAAAGTAGTGGCAGAGTAAACGACCAGCAAGCAGCGTTGCGCGCCAAGTATAACCAGCTTTGTCGGTGAGATTAGCAATGCTTTGGCAAAAAGCACTGAATTTAGTGCGAGCGGCGGCGTTAGGCAATACTTTGTGCTCAGATAAATGCATCTTCATCTTGCATGGGCTCTGCGGAGGCGATAGAGTGCCTCTTTTTATGTGATGAGGAATTGCTGTGGAAATCGCCTGCCTTGACCTTGAAGGTGTATTGGTTCCGGAAATATGGATTGCCTTTGCAGAAAAAACTGGTATCGAATCCCTACGAGCGACCACACGTGATATTCCTGATTACGATGTGTTGATGAAGCAGCGCCTGCGTATTTTGGATGAGCACGGGTTAACCTTAAACGACATTCAAGAAGTGATTGCTACGCTCAAGCCTTTAGAGGGCGCGGTGGAGTTTGTGAACTGGTTGCGTGAGCGCTTCCAAGTCATTATTTTGTCCGATACCTTTTATGAGTTTTCCCAGCCATTGATGCGTCAACTGGGTTTCCCCACCTTGTTCTGTCACAAGCTGGTCACTGATGAAAACGGTCGCGTAGTGGATTATCAGCTGCGTCAAAAAGACCCTAAGCGTCAGTCGGTGTTAGCACTAAAAACGCTGTATTACCGCATTATTGCTGCGGGTGATTCTTACAATGACACCACCATGCTGTCGGAAGCCGATGCCGGGATCTTGTTCCATGCCCCGGATAATGTCATTGCAGAGTTTCCGCAATTCCCAGCGGTGCACACCTTCGATGACTTAAAGAAAGAGTTTGTTAAAGCCTCGGTGCGTGATTTAACCCTGTAAGGCTCATTGTTTGAAATGCGAGTGCAGTGCAATGCTGTACTCGCTTAGCTTTCCGTTTCCCGCCTTTGGGTCATATCTTTTGCGTTAATCACAACTGTTCTTGCATGCCGCTGTTGTGGAGTTCTAATTCTTGCATCGGTTTAACATGTGTTTTGTTTGCCGCCTTATCACAGCGCTAAAGAATATGCTGCGCGCTCAGACTCTGATTTAAAACCGTTTTAAAATATGAGCTTTATCTTTGAAAGCTTCGCGTATTCGGCACTATTCGCTGGATTCTGAACCTCGCGCTTGTCTGGTTTAGTGTGCTCTGATGCGGCTTATTGCTTTACAAAAGGGATTCGGCTGTGCTTGGCTGGATCAAAGCGTTTATGCTTGATTTAAAGGCGGTTTTAAAAGTTTGGATAATCATCAAGCGGATAAAATTATGACTGATGCAGTCGGCAAAGCACAGCAGTGGACCCAAAGCTGGCGTGAGCAGATTCTGTCTGAGCTGCCTAAGCAGCGTTGGGATTTAATCGTTGTTGGTGGTGGAATTACCGGTGCTGGGGTGATTCTGGAAGCGGCCAAGCGCGGTTGGCGTTGTTTATTGCTTGAACAAAACGATTTTGCTTGGGGCACCTCCAGCCGTTCTTCGAAAATGGTCCATGGCGGTTTGCGCTATATCAGCCAAGGGCAGTTTGCTTTAACTCGCGATAGTGTACGCGAACGGCAATTGCTGCTGGATAACGAAGCGGGCTTGGTTGAGCCGTTGCCGTTTCTATACCCCTATTATCGAGGAGAGTTTCCCGGGCGCTGGGTGTTTACTGGAATATTGTGGCTCTATGATTTTTTTGCTGGAAAATCATTGCAGCAGTTTCATCCTCCATGGCAGGTACCCCTGTTGGTCGATGGATTGCAGGAGGATAATTTAAAGGGCGCCAGTCAGTTTCAAGATGCCGTCACCGATGATGTGCGTTTGGTGATGCATGTATTGGCCCAGGCCCGTGCTTTAGGCGCTTGCGTGGTCAGTCATCTGCGAGTGCTGGAGCGTTTGTACAGTGTTGCAGGCGCAGGCGCAGAGCGGCGGGTGAGCGGTGTGCGCATTGAAGATACCTTAACGGGGGAGCCGTTGGAGTTGTCCTGTCAGGCGCTGGCGCAAACCATTGGCGTGTGGACGGATGCCGCAAGCTTAAGTCAGCAACAACAGCATATTCGTCCACTGCGGGGCAGTCATTTATTGTTGCCCAGTAGGCGTTTGCCAGTCAGCTACTCAGTGAGTTTTAAGCATCCTGAGGATGGCCGTTTGCTGTTTATTTTCCCTTGGGAAGGCGCCACTGTGATTGGCACCACAGATATTGATCACCATGAAGACCTCAACCAAGAGCCAGCCATCAGCCAAGCCGAAGTGGATTATTTGCTGGCCGCATGTGCCAAGGTATTTCCCCGAGCGCAGATTACTGCAGCGGATGTGCTGTCCACTTGGTCTGGGGTGCGGCCCATTGTGGCCAAGGGCACCGGCGGTACACATAAACCGTCGGAGGAATCCCGTGAACATGTGCTCTGGGTCGAGCCCGGTTGTGTCAGTTTGGCCGGTGGTAAATTAACCACTTTCCGTTTGCTGGCATTAGAGATGCTACAGGCGTGCAGCGTGTTTAATGGTTGTTCGATGCAAGAAACTGCACAGGCGCACAAGTTATCGACACCACGTCCAAAGGATGATTGCTTGGCGGGTTTACCTATCAGTCTGCAACGGCGTCTATATGGCCGTTATCGCGCCAATTGGTTGGCATTTTGTGCCGTATTTAAACAGGTGGGTGCAAAGCAGGTGGGTAATACGCCGATATGCTGGGCCGAACTGGCTTATGCGTGCGAACATGAGTTGGTGATTCATCTGGATGATTTATTAATACGACGCACCCGTTTTGGTTTATTGCTGACCCAAGGCGGTTTGGCGCTGTTGGAGCAGGTGCGTGAATTGTGTCAGCCCCGCTTGGGTTGGGATGATCAGCGTTGGGCGCAGGAGCAGCAGCGTTATTTAGCTATCTATCAGCAGTTTTATAGCCTGCCCAGCACTGCGCGAAAGCGCGTATAAATGCCGAGGTGCGTCATTAAATCCTCCGCTCGTGCCTGTTAAACAGGCATAATGGCTATCTTTATGAATTGAAATGAGGTGGATAGGCATGGCGTTGATTGGAGATATGAATACCCTGCAGGTGATTCGACAGGCTGATTTTGGCGTGTATTTGGATGGTGGACCTGACGGCGATATTCTTTTACCACGGCGTGAAATGCCCAAGGGTGAAGCTTGCGAAGATGAAGATTGGGTCAATGTGTTTGTCTACTTAGACAGTGAAGACCGCATTATTGCCACCAGTCGTACCCCAACGATTAAAGTCGGTGAGTTTGCCAGCCTTAAAGTGATTGATATCAACCGCATTGGTTTGTTCTTGGATTGGGGTTTAAGCAAAGACTTATTGCTGCCCCATTCTGAAGAAAAGCGCCCACTGCAAGAAGGCGACTATTGTGTGGTCTATGCCTACATTGATGAGCGCACTGGTCGGATTACCGCAACAGCGCATTTGGATCGTTTTTTAGATCGCACTCCAGCTCATTACACTGTCGGGCAAGAAGTTGACTTGTTGATTGTTGAGGCCACCGATTTAGGTTTTAAGGCCATTATCAATAGCGAACACTGGGGCTTAATTCATAAAAATGAAGCCTTTAAGTTTTTACGCGGTGGCATGCAAGAGCGTGGTTTTATCCGTGAGATTCGCGAAGACGGCCTGATCAATCTAAGTCTGCAGCCACAGGGTCAAGAGCTGCGCGATACCTTGAGCGAAGCCATTTTGACTCAGTTACGCGACAACGGTGGTCATTTACCGCTCAGTGATAAAAGTCCTGCGCCGGCCATTGCTGATGCCTTTGGGGTTAGTAAAGGTAACTTTAAAAAAGCCATCGGTGGGCTGTATAAGCAGGGCTTGATTCGTATTCATCCCCATTCAATTGAGCTGGTTTAGCCTTGATCTAGCGAGGCGTCAATGCGCATTATTTATGCAATTTTAGCTGTCACCGTCTGCATCGCCATTGTGCTGGGGGTGCAGAAGTGGCGTGGTCCAGTGTTGCCCGCCTTAACCGTTGAGTTGATGCCCCTTGAGCTGCGCATTGTTGCCAGTGGCGAGGTGCGTTATCAGTCGCTGGCCCGTATCGGCAGTGAGATGACTGGCACAGTGACTGCCCGTCATGTGCGCGAAGGCGACCAGGTAAATAAAGGTGACTTACTGATTGAACTCAATCCAGAAGAGTTGCAGTCCCGTTTAGCACAAGCGCAAACTTTGCTGCAACAGCTACAAGAAATCAGTCGACCGCAAGCGCAAGCTGCTTTAGTTGAAGCCCGTGATAACTTGCGTCAAATCAGCCGTGAAGCGCGCCGCCGTGAAACCCTAGCGGAAAAAGGGGTGATTTCAGCGGAGCAGGTTGAGCAAGCCCAGCGTATGGAGCTGAATGCCAAAACTGCCTTAACCCGCGCGCAGTTAACCGCAGATTCAATGGCAGTGGATAGCACCGAAGAGCGTTTACTTAAGCAGCGCATTGCCAGCGCGGAAGCGGAGCTGGCGAAAACCCGTATTTATGCACCTTTTGCTGGACGGGTACAAACGCGCAATGTTGAGCCCGGTGATTTAGTGCAGCCTAGTGATGTGCTGTTAGAGATTGCCCGCAGCGATGGCGTGGATCGTGACGGTGTTGCCAGTGATGGTCTCGAAGTGGTGGTGGCATTGGATGAGAAAAACTTTGCCCCGCTTAAGTTGCAACAACCGGTGCAATTGATTGCCGATGCTTGGCCTGAGCAAAGCGTAGCTGGGGTGGTCAGTTTTATTGCCCCAGCGGTGGACAGCGACCGCGGCACCATTGATGTGCATATCGATGTCTTGCCTGATCACACCAGTGAGCACAATGCGTTCTTACAGGGGATGACGGTATCGGCCAATATCATTGCTGCAGAACGTGACAATACTTTGGTGCTGCCCAATGATTATCTGCTGAATAATTCTGCGGGGCAGGCCCAAGTTTTGCGTTGGCAAGACGGTAAGGTCAACGCGGTCAATGTGCAGTTGGGCTTACGCAATATGACCCACAGTGAAATTGTTTCAGGGCTGGCTGAGGGGGATATTGTGGTACAAGCCGATAAACTCAGCGATGGTCAGCGCGCTCGTGTGCGCTTTGAGCAGACGCAGCATGTCATTGATTAGCCACATTGCCAGCTGGCGCAACTCATTGTGGATTGAGTGGCGCATTGCTTTGCGTTTTTTAGCGGATAACCCGTTACAAACCTTATTGATCAGCGTGGCAATTTCGGTGGGGGCTGCAGTGATTGTTTTTATCACCGCGCTAATGACGGGCTTGCAAGATAACGTGATTGATAAAACCTTAGGCACTCAGGCGCATATTCGCATTGAAGCGACACGGCAGCACAATAACTTTTCCGCCACGCCGGAGGGGAAATATGTCTGGGCGCTGGAAAGCCCGCGCGCGCAGCGTTTGCAAACCATTAATAATTGGCAAGAAGTGCGCGATGTCTTGGATCAATACCCGGTTCTCAATACTGTATCTCCGCTTATTTCTGGCCCGGCCTTTGCCCAAAAAGGTAACGCCCGTGCTTCGGTGGCGTTAATGGGCATTGATCCAGAGCGCTATAAGGGAATTATTAAACTTGAAGATTACCTAGTGCAAGGACGCTTTAGTGTCGGTGCCAGTGATGTAATGATTGGCCGCCAACTAGCGGAAGATTTGGGCCTGCGTACTGGAGATAAATTGCGCTTGGATGCCGGTGATAATCGTCAAGTGGTGATGGATGTCGCCGGTATTTTTGAATTGGGTGTGCGTGAGCTGGACAGCCGCTATGTGTATACCGATTTAAAGCAATCGCAAACTTTGCTGAACTTACCCGGTGGCATCACCATTTTAGAATTAAAAATTGCTGATGTCTTCAGTGCCGAAGAGTGGGCGCAGCGTCTGAGCAAGCTCACGGGTTTGCATGTGCAAAGCTGGATGGAAAGTAATGGTCAGCTGCTCAATGCGCTCAGTTCACAAACCATGACCACGCAGATGATTCGCGTGTTTGTCGCCATGTCGGTGATTTTTGGCATTGCCAGTGTACTGGCGGTCAGTGTGGTGCAGCGCACCCGTGAGATTGGTATTTTGCGCGCCATGGGCAGCACTCAGCAGCAGGTTCTGCGGGTGTTTCTGTTGCAGGGCGCTTTGCTCGGCTTGGCCGGCTCGCTATTGGGGGTATTGGTCGGCTTCAGCTTGGTGCAGGTGTTTAATAACCTGGGTGAGCGCTTATTTTACATTCGACTGGAGCCTTCGATGTTGCTTTCGGCGATTCTAATTGCCACTGCTGCTGGGGTGATTGCCGCCATGGTGCCGGCCCGTCGTGCAGCGAACTATGATCCGGCGGTGGCGATTCGTTATGTCTAAGTCGCAGTTATTAACCCACAGCGCCGATCAGCAGGTGGTGTTGCAGCTGGATAAACTTAATAAGATCTTTAATGCGGGTACTCCGCTAGAAAACCATGTTTTACACGATATCTCTTTGCAGGTCAGTCGTGGTGAGTTAGTGGCTTTGGTGGGCACCTCAGGTTCGGGCAAAAGTACCTTGCTGAATGTCATGGGGTTGCTGGATGTGTCCTCATCTGGCGAACTGCAGATTCAAGGGCATTTAATCCAAGGAATGAGTGAGCAGCAGCGCACCCAGTTGCGCAGTGAATCCATTGGTTTTGTTTTTCAGTTTCACCATTTGATCAGCGCTTTTAGTGTCTTGGACAATGTGCTGATGCCACTGATGTTGCGCTATGGCAAACCTTCAACGGAGCAGACTGAGTATGCTGAGTACTTACTCAATGAAGTGGGTTTGGCGCAGTTTACCCGTCAATCACCCAATCGTTTATCTGGTGGACAGCAGCAGCGGGTGGCCATTGCCCGAGCCTTAGTGACGCGACCGGCTTTGGTCTTGGCCGATGAACCAACCGGTAACTTGGATACGCAAACCGCTGATGAAGTTTTTAAGCTGTTTGAGCGTTTTAATATTGAGCATCAGTGCGCCATTGTGATTGTTACCCACGACCCGCGCTTAAGTGCACGTTGTCCGCGCACCATCCGCTTGAACGATGGCCGAGTGGTGTATGACGGTGCCTCAGTGGATTTGCCCAGCTTATTTAAGGTTGTGCCCTGACTGTGGCTGTTGGTTTGGGGCTGCTCTGCTATTACCGGCCAACGCTGTCGCGGTCATGGACCGCTCATCCAGCAGCACACTTTCCAGTATAAATTTCCCATGCAGCAGCTAGTGACTTGAATGAGCTGGCCATGCCAGCGATTTGCGGATTTCCCACACACTATTTGCACAGATCTGGTTATTGACTCAATTAGCCTGCCTTGTTCATTTATGCAGTGTTCGCTATGCTTGCTGCATCTGAAGTGTCTTGGCCAACTGGCAAGTCTGTCCAGAACCAAAGCACAATTCGACCAGCGGTATGCTCGGCAAAGCCCGCACCATCGGCGTTCTCTTTTTAGCCATGACCTATATCAATCCATAGCAAAGTGTTTTGTTTGTGAAGCACCATATATGGTAGTAGCATTGACCGCATTCTACAGCATATTGTGTTTTACGTTTTTCTCAGGAACCCTCTGGAAAGTTTTTACCGAGGGTTTTTACTGCATATTAAGTTTTTCGGGAGTTCATAATGAATCAAGCTGTTGCAGCAGTTTCTAAGGTTTCGTCACCGGCTGATATTGGCTTTCAACCGGCCTCTAAAGAAATTTGGGATTCGAAATATCGTCTGAAAACCAAGGATGGCGACAGCATTGATAGCAGCATTGACGCGACCTATCAAAGAGTGGCGCGCGCCCTTGCTGATATCGAACTACCTGAGAAACGTGAACATTGGTATGAACAGTTTTTATGGGCGTTGTACCGTGGAGCCATTCCAGCCGGGCGGGTTATTTCCAATGCCGGCGCCACGGCTTATAAGCCCGCCACTTCCACGATTAACTGCACAGTGTCGGGAACCGTTGGCGACTCCATGGACGACATTTTGTACAAGTTGCATGAGGCAGGCTTAACCCTCAAGGCTGGTTGTGGCATTGGCTATGAGTTCTCTACCCTCAGACCTAAAGGCGCTTATGTCTCCGGCGCTGGTGCTTACACCTCTGGGCCGCTGTCGTTTATGGATATCTACGACAAAATGTGCTTTACCGTGTCCTCCGCCGGTGGCCGTCGTGGTGCGCAAATGGCCACCTTTGATGTTGGCCATCCCGATGTATTGGACTTTATCCGGGCCAAACGTGAAGACGGACGTCTGCGTCAATTTAACTTGTCGTTACTGATCACCCATGAGTTTATTGAAGCAGTGCAGCAAGACAGTGATTGGGCGCTGGCTTTTCCGCTCAGCCCCGCTGAGTTAGAGACCGATAAGCTGGATGTGAATGACAGCAGCCAAGTGATTTGGCGCTATTGGTCGACCACTGAAAAATACATCACCCGTGAAGACGGCATGGTCGCTTGCCGCGTGTATAAAGTGCTGAAAGCACGGCGGATCTGGGATGCCATTATGGCCTCCACGTATGACTTTGCTGAGCCGGGCTTTATCCTGATTGACCATGTCAATGAATTTAACAACAACTGGTTCTGTGAAGATATTCGCGCTACTAACCCCTGTGTAACAGCAGATACCTGGGTGCACACCGCAGCTGGACCGCAGCAGGTGCAAGACTTATTAGATCGGCCATTTATGGCGCGGGTCGATGGGGTTGATCATGCTAGCGGTGCCGAAGGTTTTTTCCGCACGGCCAATAAACCAGTGCTGCGTTTGCAGACCCGTGAGGGCTACGCTTTACGCTTAACTGCAGATCACCGCGTGCGTAAAGTGGTTGCGCAAACCCGTTGGCGCACCGAAACCCAATGGTGTGAAGCAGAGCAACTGCAAGCCGGTGATAAGGTGTTGCTGAACAATCAGCGCAGTGCCGCTCAATGGTCCGGCAAACACAATTTTGATCAAGGTTTTTTACTGGGGCTATTGGTCGGTGATGGCGTTTTGAAGCAAGAAGGTGCTGTGCTGTCAGTGTGGCCGCAACAAGCAGCGGTAAATGCCAGTGCTGCGTTGCCATCGGCGTTGATGCAAGAAGCCTTGCGTTGTGCGCAGACCTTGCCGCACCGTGCTGACTTTAGTAGTTGGGTTGAGGTGGCGGGGCGCGGTGAATACCGTCTGAAGTCTGCAGCTTTGCGTGATCTTGCTCTACAGCTAGGCATGCAACCGGGCAATAAGACGATTACTCCAGCATTAGAAAAAACTTCCAGTGACTTCTATCAAGGTTTTTTACGCGGGCTGTTTGATGCCGATGGCTCGGTGCAAGGCAGCCAGAGTAAAGGCATCAGTGTGCGCTTAGCTCAATCAGATTTAGCCCGCCTCGAAGCGGTGCAGCGCATGCTATTACGTCTTGGTATTGCCGCGACAATTTACCGTGATCGCCGTGCCGCAGGTACCAGACTATTGCCGAATGGCAAGGGAGGGCAGCAGGCTTATCCTGCTCAAGCGCAACATGAGTTGGTGATTGCTGGGGATAACTTGGCTGAGTTTGCGCAGCAGATTGGTTTTGCTGACACTGCCAAGGCCAATCGCCTGAAAGCCTCGCTTTCCAGTTACCGCCGTCAGCTGAACCGTGAGCGTTTTACTGCCACAGTCACCTCGGTATTAGTCGATGGCCATGAAGATGTGTATGACGTGCAAGTGCCAGGAATCAATACCTTTGATGCCAATGGCTTGCATGCGCACAACTGTGGCGAGCAACCCTTGCCGCCGTATGGTGCTTGCTTACTGGGCTCGATCAATCTAACCCGTTTTGTTAAACAACCCTTTACCAAACAGGCCGTCTTTGACTGGGATGAATACCGTAAAGTCGTCAATATCTTTACCCGCATGCTGGATAACGTGGTGGAGATTAATGGTTTACCTTTGCCGGAGCAGCGCGAAGAAATTATGCGTAAACGCAGGCATGGCATGGGTTTCCTCGGCTTAGGCTCCACCATGTGCATGCTGCGCATGAAGTACGGTGATGAGGAGTCACTGGTCTTTACTGAAGCAGTGGCCAAGGAAATGGCCCTGGAAGGCTGGCGTGCAGCGCTGCAGTTGGCTGAGGAAAAAGGCCCAGCGCCGATTATGGATGAAGACTTTACGGTGACTGGGGAAATGCTGGCCAAGCGCCCAGAAATGCAGAAAGACGGCTATAAAATCGGTGAGAAAATTAAAGGTAAGGTGCTTTGGGCCAAATACAGCCGTTATATGCAACAAGTAGCGGCTGAAGAGCGTGAGTTAATCGAAGCACTGGCCGAGCAGGGTGGGCGTTTTACCCATCACAGCTCCATTGCGCCAACCGGGACGATTTCTTTGTCGCTGGCCAATAATGCCTCCAATGGTATTGAGCCCAGCTTTGCTCACCATTATTTCCGTAATATTATTCGTGAAGGCAAGAAGTCCAAAGAAAAGGTTGATGTGTTCAGCTTCGAGTTGTTGGCCTATCGCACCCTGATTGATGCCGAAGCCGACACGAAAAATTTGCCGGAGTACTTTATCAGTGCCGATGAAGTCAGCCCGATCCAGCATGTGGATGTGCAGGCGGCAGCGCAAAAGTGGATTGATTCATCCATTTCGAAAACTGCTAACGTGCCAACCGATTATCCGTATGAAGATTTTAAGGATATTTACTTGTATGCCTACCAGCAGGGTTTAAAAGGCTGCACCACATTCCGTTTTAACCCTGAGGCGTTCCAAGGGGTGTTGGTCACTGAAGAAAATCTGGCCAATACCACCTACCGCTTTAAGTTGGCGGATGGCTCTGAAGTTGAAGCTAAAGGCAATCAACAAATTGAATACGACGGTGAGTTGCACAGCGCAGCCAACCTTTATGAAGCCTTGAAAGAAGGCTACTACGGTAAATTTTAAGCTGAGGAGAATAAAATGAGCATTAAAATCAGCGAAAAAATCGTTGGCTATGAGTTGGTGTCTGCTGAGCAGGCGCCCAGCGAACCTGTTGCGGCACCGGCGCCAAAGTTTGTTGAAATGCATGAGAAAGTCAAACGACCTGAGTCATTGGTGGGTTCAACTTATAAGATTAAAACGCCGAACTCCGAGCATGCGTTTTATATTACGATCAATGACATCATTCTCAATCAAGGCAGTGAGTATGAGCAGCGGCGCCCATTTGAGATCTTTATTAATTCGAAAAATATGGAGCACTATCAGTGGATTGCTGCTTTAACCCTGATTGTTTCAGCGGTGTTTCGTAAAGGTGGCGATTGCACATTTTTAGTGGAAGAGCTGAAAAGTGTGTTTGATCCCAAGGGCGGTTACTTTAAGCAGGGCGGGAAATGGATGCCGTCTTTAGTGGCTGAAATTGGTGATGTGCTAGAGCGCCATTTGAAGTTTATTGGGTTGATGGATGATGGCTTGGATGAGCATCAACAGCAGTACCTCGCACAACAAAAGGCTGAGTTTGAGCAGTTATCCGCAGCCAAGCAAACCGCGGCCAATTGCGATGACAGCACCGAGGCCTATCCGGCTGGCGCGCAGTTGTGTAGCAAATGTCACACGCAAGCGGCAGTGCAGATGGATGGTTGCTTAACCTGTTTGGCCTGTGGTGAAAGCAAGTGCGGTTAGGCGCGCCGTTTTAGTTTTTAATAGCGCAGATCTTGCAGGATCTGCGCTATTGATTCGTTTGAACTCTATATATGGCGGACTGCGCTGAGTCTGTTTTCCCGCAACGAGACCTCCTGTCTCGATTCGGGCGCTCCGCCATCCATGGCTGCGCTTACCACAGACCCAGCGCAGCCTTGGATCACCCGTAGGTCGCGCCTTTAGGCCGACATGGGCGCTAACAGCGCCCCAACAATCTAAGCAATCTCATAAAAATACCACTCTAAAAATGCAAACTGCATGACTGCTGCCGTGCGCGTACGGTTCATCATCTTTAAGGCGCGGGCAAGAGGGTTAAGCGCTGTGTGCCATACACTGTTTTGATGCCTTTAGCCTCGGTGGGCAGTGGATAAAGCTTGCCGGCCACGGCTGTATCTAATTGGTAATAGGGGCTGTAGGGATTATCGGATTGGCCACTAAAACTGGCCGCTGCTAATGGCATTGGGCGTGAAAAATCCACCAGCATCAGCTGGCGAGTGAGTGGCTGCGTAGCTGTTATGCCAATGCCGCTCGCTTGGCGACTGCTCAATAAATTATCCACCAAAAACTGTGCTTTTGAGCCTGAGACGGTTTGCCAAAAAGGGCTGTCTGCACGGCCCAGTAAGTGATCGAGCCACGCTGGGTAGTTGTGCTGATTATGCAAGGCAAATGCCTGCTGCACACTATCGGGCATGCCGTGTAATTCCTGTTGGAATAACTGCTCTTGAGCCTGCATTAAAAACCGCTGTAACCATGCCGCCTGCTCGTTGCTGAGCGGACGCTGAGCATCGATGGCTAAAAATGCTTGCAGACTTTCCTGCGCAGCAGTTCGTTGCTGACTGGGCAATTGTTCGAGGCTGTGTTTAAGCGCCTCTGGCATACCGGCGCCATTGAGCATCTGTTGTAATTGCGCGACTAACCAAGGTCGATGCTGTGCTGAACTTTGCTGCGCAAGACTGGCTGCCACTGGCTTTTTGCTAAGCTGCTGCGCTAGATTTTCTGCCCGTTCAGGGCTGGCCCAACTGCTGGATAACTGCATGCCATAGCCTGGCTGGGTCAGGCGTTGATTGGCGGCGCTCAGCCAGCCTTGGGCAGGATCTTGATCATAAGGATGCAACACCGATTCGGCATAGCCATCCCAAGCCATGTTGGCGTCCCAACCGGCGGATGGAAAGACGCCGCGGCTGTTGCGTCGATTAGGGTAGGTGCCGGTCACTTGCCAAGCAATCTGCGTCGCATCAGCCACTAAGATATTGGCTGGCAGCGTTCGCAATCTCGGTAAAATCTGCGTCGCTTGCTCCACACTGGTGCTGGCTAACAGCTGCCATAAAATGTTTAAGCTGGCATCTTCAGCCAAGTATGCACGTTGCAAAGCCAGACCATAACCACTGCCACTGTTCTTCGGCAGGGTGACCAGTAACGGGCCATGGGCAGTGCTATACAGGGTTTCGCGAATGGGTTGTTGACCACGAATAGCAAAGGTTTCGCTGCGCCGCTGAGCGGGCTGCCACTGATCATCGACAAAGTATTCTAAGCGGCCATTGTGCTGGCGCAGTTTCTCAACAAACACATCTTGCGTATCTGCCATCACAGCACTGCTGCTATAAGCCAGCTGGCCATTAAAACCCGACAGTAATAGCGGTACACCAGGAATGCTTAAGCCGGCCGCTTTAAGTTGCGGAGAGTGCAAGTTGATCCAGCTGTAGGGCGTGGGTAATGCGTTCGAGCCGATGGTATTGGACGCTGGAGTTCGCAATGTATTCAGGGCTAACAGACTGCGCCGCTTCTCACTGTGTTGCGCGCTGGACACCCAGCTGCTGGCCAACGGCGCTTGCAGTGAGTTGAGCGTGGCCAGTTGATTTAATGTCTCCAGCAGCTGCACGGTGCTGTCGCGCAGCGCTTGATTGCGGATCACTGAGTCAGTGAGTCCAAGTAGCTTACTTGCTTCATCAAGGGCTAAGGGCTCATCAGGGTACACCGGTAGCAGCCAAGGCAGCTGTTCAGCTTCTAACTGTTGAGCAAAGGCTAAGGCTAAAACTTCTGCAGATACATTGCCGCTCTGGCTAAAACTAAACAGACTAAAAAGTAATGCGCTGTCTTCGGCGCTCCAGTAGTCCGGCTGATAATGCGCCCGTGCCAGTTCCGGCGGCAAGGCATCGCGCATCTGGTACAAATAGGCATTAATGCCACGGGCATACACGGCAAAATGTTTTTGCAGGTCTTCTGGGGCGTTTTTATACAAACTCTGTGCATCGGCGGACAGATTAATCGAACGCATTAAACGGTCGAGATTGAGCGCCTCAGCACCGCGCAATTCAGCCAGTCGCCCTTGACCTAACAGGCGTAGCTGCAGCATTTGCGACAAGCGATCACTGGCATGGCTGTAGCCTAAGGTAAACAGCAAATCATGCAAGTTACCGGCTTCAACCAGCGGCATACCGGCCGCGTTGCGCGCAATATGACCGCCTTGGGCAATACCTTGCACATGCATTACACCGCTATCAGGCACGACGCTTTTTGCCGCCTGCAATTGGATTAACTGACAGCCAGATAAAGCAGCCAGCGCGCTCAGCAGTAACGCGCTAGAGAGAGCCGGCAAGGAGCAGCTTAGTGGGCCAAGCAATCGGCGCATAGAAAAAATCCGCATAATAGATAAAGTGAATCGGTTGCCGAGACGACTTGCCCTGCAAGCGCCTATTGTAGGCTGTTAGCTGGTATTCTTGACAGCCTTTTGCCGAGCTTGTTCTAGAACTCGGCGTAAAAAACGCATAAAGGGTAAAGTGCCGTCGATAAACAAGCCATCCAGGGCTGGTTATTCACGCTCAACAAAGAGTTTTAGTGTAAGAATGGTACAGGTTTTTTAGTGTTGGATGCTTTAGGCACGACTCTAGCTGATGCATTCTTCGCCATTGAAAATTAAGGGTATAGCGCGTGCTGCTAACAGAAAAACACTATGTGCAATGGCAAGACAATGAGACGCCGCGTCAGACGCGTTGGTTGTCGGAAAGTAATCAGCCAGCACCGACACGAGTGGTGATTGTGGATGATCAAACCACCGCCGATCAAGCCTACCGTTTAGCCTGTGAAGGCACTTCATTGCTCTGGCGCGGTGATTTTCATAATGCGCGGCAACTGTTGCAGGCTATGACTCGACGGATTGAGCGCACGGCGCAGCGTAAGGTCGATAAAGCGGGTAAAAAAGCTCAGCATTCTGCAGGCGCAAAAGACATCCCGAATCTATTTCATCAGCAACGCCAAGCTCAAGCGCAACGCGCCAGTATTTTAAACCGTTTATTGCTGGAGTTGGACGCTGGATATATCAGTCAGTTGCGCCGTGCAGCTGATTTTAGCGCAGCTTGTACAGCGGCCTTCGGTGAGTTGGATGAGCCGTGTTTAATGTCTTACCGTGATTTGCAAGGCGCTTTAGGTGCGGCGCAGTGGCGGGCCAAAGGGGTGCCGATTGAGGCCTTAGAACTGTCGATTTTTCCCCATTACGGCGTCTTTGCTCCCACCCGCCATGAATATGTGCAATTGATGCTGGATGCACCGCTCCCCGAGCAGCATCAGGTGGCGTTTGATATTGGTACTGGGACCGGGCTGTTGGCCATTATTTTGGCGCAGCGCGGCGTTCAGCAGGTGATTGCCACGGACTTAAATCCCCGCGCCTTAGCCTGTGCTCAAGAAAATATTCAGCGCCTTGAGTTACCGGCAATTGAACTGCAACAGGCCGATTTATTCCCCACCGAACAGCCGTTAGCCAATCTAATTGTATGCAACCCACCTTGGCTGCCAGCCAAACCCAGCTCGCCATTGGAGTACGCCGTCTACGACCCGAAAAGCGCCATGCTGCGGGGCTTTTTACAAGGCGTTAGCCAGCACTTAGCCGCGCAAGGCGAGGTGTGGTTGATTCTGTCGGACTTGGCCGAGCACTTACAACTACGCAGCCGTGAAGACTTGCTCGGTTGGTTTGCTGAGGCAGGTCTAGAAGTTAAATACCGCCTTGATACCCAGCCCAAACATGGCCGCAGCCAAGACAGCAGCGATCCATTGTTTGCCGCGCGCAGTGCAGAGGTGACCTCGTTGTGGTGTTTGGTGATTAAAGAAGCTTTGCTGTCAGAAGATGCTATCAATGTTCTTTAAAAGCATATAGAACTTAAGGTTCTGATTGATGATCTGTATCCTAATAATTTATAGGGTCTTCAGTCTGGATTTTGTAGAGTAAATATAAAATATAACTCTAACTGCAGGTGTCGACATAAAGTACGAAATAATCAATTTTTATATGAATGTAAAATATATAGAAAACTGTAAAAGTTTGAGTTCCTCAGTACTACAACCAATTAAGTATTCATTTACGATAGTGATATGCCAGTTTTGTTTTGTGTTAGATTTTTTGATAAATAATTTAGGAGTAAGAATATGAGTGATGAAGAAGTTATAGAAGAAATGCTTGATGCGGAAGAAAAGAAAGATTTAGTTGAAAATATCGAATTTGATTTGGCTATATCACCGGCAGATCCTACCTTGGAAGTGCTAGCTATGAAGATCGATAGTCAAGAACTAATTGTTCCTTTCTATCAAAGAAAATATGTATGGACGATAGAGCAAGCATCAAAATTAATTGAGTCTTTTCTTATAGGTTTACCTGTTCCTCAGGTTTTTTTCTATGTGAATGATGAGGAGATTTTAGAGATAATTGATGGGCAGCAAAGAATACTTTCTGTTAAATATTTTATGGATGGTTATTTTGGTGAGCCAGATTTAAACGATAAAAGACGAGTTTTTAAGCTGAAAGGACTCTCTAAAGAATCAAAGTTTTATAATAAAACATTCAGTGAGTTAGAGAATAAAGACAAACGTAAGATTAAAAATTCAACATTAAGAGCGATACATATTAAACAAATATCACCAGTTTCTAATAATGACTGTGTCTTTCATATTTTTCAGAGATTAAATACTGGCGGCACTCAGTTAAAGCCACAGGAAATCAGAAATGCAGTTTATAGAGGAAATATTGTAGATCAGCTACAAGAGCTAGCAGGTGATGAAAATTGGTTGAAAATTTTAGGTCTTAAAAAACCACATAAAAACCAAAAAGACGTTGAACTTGTTCTTCGCATTTTTGGTTTGTTTAACGGATGGGAACAGTATGAAAGACCCATGTTAAAGTTTTTAAATAATACAATGGCTAGTAATAGTGGTTTTGATAATGAAAAAGCAAGTGTTTTTTCAGAAAGATTTCCAGAAGTTATAAAGTATGTATCTGAAAATATAAGCAATCCTTTTAGGCCAAAGGGATCTCTTAATACTGCTATATTAGAGTCAGTGGTGGTAGCCTTAATGGAGTTTGAAAATTTAGTTGAATTGGTAAATATAGAGACTTCTTATAAGGTTTTATTAGAAGATGAAGAGTATCAAAAATATGTGGTTGGTCCAACAGCAGATGTATCACTTTTGAAAGGAAGAATTACTAAGGCAAAACACATTTTAACTGAAGAGAGAAAATTGTTTTGATATGAATTTCATGGAATTGAAAAAAGAATTAAGCCATATAGATAAAATGGTTGATGAGTTTAATCGTATAGCGCCATCAAGCAATCATAACAATGCTTTTGTAAGGTCTGATCTAGCAGGGTTATTACTTATTGCAATTTGTGCTGTTTATGAAAACTGTATAAAAAAAATTATGATTGAGTATTCAGATGGTAAACATGGTGAGTTTTCATATTTTATTGAAAATAATTACAAGAGATTAAATAGTAGAATTAAAAAAAATGATTTAATTAAACTTCTTAAAATGTTTTCAATAAATAAAGGTGATAATTTAAAAAATAAAATTAATAACTTTTCTAATAAGATTCATGGGATTAATTTGGGTAATAGATATGACCAAATCTTTAATTGGAGACATGATTATGCACATGCTAAAATAACTTCAACTACATTAGAGGAGGTTTATACTCACCACAGAGTAGGTAAGTTTGTTGTTTTTTACTTTTATTTCTGCATAAATAAAGACTAGGATTGTAGTGGCATAGTGAACTATAAATTGCCTATTCTTAAGTGGTATTTATCTTATTTAACAATCGGAGCCTGTCAACATAGTTGTTGCGTTTAAGTATTATCTTAAATATTAATGCAAATGCTTTCAGTAGTGAAGCCTATGCATCCAAACATGTAAAAGGTTTAAGCTATAAATGGAAAAAAAAGAATTTTGGAGAAATGAAAAGGTTGCCTTTCTCGCGTTAGCTTCTTTGAAAGGGGTTGGTTATTGGACGCTTCATAAGCTTGCAGCAAATAATAAAGGATTTAAACAAGCTCTGAAAAATTCTGAAAATAATGAACTTGCTAAATATTTTACTTCTGATAAAAGATCTTTACTTCAGGAAGAGCTGTGGAGTTTAGGGATAGAATTGGCGCGAGATCTTGCATCTAAAGAAATAGTTTTACTATTTAGAGATGAGCCAGGATTTCCTGAAAAAATAAAAAATATTCCAGATCCTCCTTATTGGATTTTCATTCAAGGAACTAAAGAGATTCTGAATATGCCGGCAGTATCTATTGTAGGCTCAAGAGAGATAACAAACGATGGTGTTATTCTAAGTCGTTTAATGGTGGCGGCGTTATCTGATTTAAGATGTGTGACTATCAGTGGACTTGCACTTGGAATTGATCAAATTTGTCATTCGGAATCTATTAGATATGGAATCCCGACTGTAGCAGTGCTGGGGACAGGGATCTTGAATAACTATCCAAAAGACTCAGTAGATTTACGAGATGAGATATTAAAGTCTGGAGGAGCAGTGATTACTGAGTACTTACCTAAACAGTCATATAGTGCTGAAAACTTTGTACGAAGAAATCGGCTACAAGCAGCTCTTTGTGATGTTCTTATACCTGCTGAATGGAAAATTAAAAGTGGAACAGCTCATACGGTTAAGTACGCCTATAGTTATGATAAATTAATTATAAATATATTTTTACCTAAAACTAAAAGTTTAAGACCTGAAATAGTTTTTTCTAGTCAAGAGTACAATGCGTTATCGTATTGTGTTCCTCAAGAAACACAAGATCTAATAAACAAAATAATTGAACAAGTTTGCATAAACTATAGTTTCTTAAAAGAAAACTTTGTTGTTAGTGAAAATAGTGATTTTGATTCAGAGCAGGATGAAAAAGGCCAGCTAGCTTTAATATAATTTTCAAAAGGAATGGAAATGTTTGCTTTAGTAGTTTCTCCTAGCGCCATTGTATTTAATGCATCAGCGCCAAACCAGTTTGTAATAGATGAGTTAATATCTATTGCAAAGTCTGGGGTTTCCACATATGTTTTGTCTAATCACGAAAAGCCTAGTTGGTTTGATATTAAATTTAATAACTCTGGTGTTGTTTTTGCTCAAAGAAGGGGTCGGCAGAACGGGCAGGTTATAAGAGAAATTAGTGATGAATTAAATATGCCAACATATAATGTATTAGTACTTGCTGGTAGTGAAGTAGATATACACATGGCTAAGAATGGCGGTTCCGTATTGTTTGGAGCGTCTTGGGTCAATAACAAAAAAATTAAAATGTTAGGAATAAAAATTGATGCACCCAGTCAACTTGGTGAAGCCATATGTCTGTTAAAAGAGTGGAAGGGTGATTGGTGGTATAGATTTGATCTTGAGAAGTATAGTGTCCGAGCATTGATGGATTTATCTGAATATGGCAAGAGTGATGCACAGGTTCGTTTCTCGCAAGCATTAAAAAGTACTGTCAAACAAGGTAGTGGGAAGTTAGCTGCATTGCTCATAATAACCTCACGATCACTGCTAATAGATGGCATAGGGGGAGAAGAGAGCTTGTTTTGGGGTGTTTATCCGTCCTCAAAGCTATGTTTAGGAGGAGATGTGCAGGTGCTGTCAAGTTTCACGCATCGGTTAAGAACAACAGTTTCTCTGGTGCGATATGCAAAGGTTGATGAGCCTCTTTTTATTAGACACGCTGCCTCAGAAAAACGATCTCATGGCTCAGGAAGGATGACTAGAACAAATCCAGAGAATCAAATTACAACATTGCATTTGAATCAGTTTTATAAAAGGAGTATTCGGGGTAGAAATGTAATAATAGTAGATGATTGTACTACTTATGGGGTGTCGTTTGGGGTTGCATCTGCTTTTTTGCTTGCAGCAGGAGCTAGATCTATAAAATGTATAGCTCTAGGGAAGTTTGGGAAAACTATAAGTTATTTTGATATAGATATAACAACTGATCCATTCAAGCCTGTGGGAGTTGATGGCTTTAGGTTGAATTCCACTTCATATCAAGCAGGGGTAACAGAGGAACATACTCAAGAAATTCTTTTAAAATTATTCTGAATTATGTTTTATAATGTAGTGATTAGTTGATAATCTAATAGATTGCAATAACTTGAGAGAACAGTGACTTAATGACTCTCCCAAGCTATTGTTCTTTCAGTATAGATTTAGCCTAAGCTTAGAGAGAGTTTTTCTGAGAGTGGTTGCTGTTATTTTTAATACGTTCATATATTTCTTCGCGGTTCACCTCAATATCTTTCGGTGCGCGTATACCTATACGAGCCTGATTTCCTTTTACGCTTAGCACGGTGACGGTGATCTTGTTACCAATATAGATAGATTGGTTTGTTTTTCTAGAGAGAATTAGCATTGATAGCTCCTTTCACAACCAAATGTCCATGTTTTTTTAATATAGCTAACGTTTTCTAATGCGCAAATTTAATGTGGGAAATAAGTTTTTAGGGTGACACCATAGTCTGTGTTGATAGCTTGCAAGATATTATTGTGGAGACTAGTTTGTACTTTTTTGTTTTCGGTTTTGCAAGATCAACGTAAGCTAGTGTTTTATGAAACCGGTATTAATCGGTCTGGGGTTGCTAGATATCGTGGCAGCTTTTAGGCAAACGCTGATGTGTTTTTGTTTGCTAATGCAGCTTATTTCTATCTACGTAGCAGCACTTTTAAAACTGCAAAAGATCGTAGTTATAGCTACTTCTATGACGTGTTTATATGCTGTATTTTTTGTCCTTTCTAGGTTACATGGTTACCATTTGTTTTCGCTAATTTTTGCAGTGTATGCCTTTTTCATCATTTTTTGTACACGAACTTTTGCGAACGGAAAAAGTAAGCTTCCGGTAAGCACATCTTGAACCTGACGGTTAGTCGACGAGTTAGTGTCCATTTATTTCTTATTGTAAACGTCGTCAATATACTCCTGAACTCAAAGCCCAGCTTATATCTGTAAGTCAAAGTTCTAGCGCATCTGTTTAACGCATTGCTTTGGATAACATCCTCTACGCAAGTGCTGACTTAACTACGCTCGCTAGTCTTATTGAGTCTGGTTAAGAGATCTAGCTGATCGCTGGTAATGATCTTGCTTAGGTCTTAACAGCAAATGAAAGCCACCACTGTATAAAAAGTAAGAAATCCATTTTACACATCTATAAAGTATCGACCGTCACCAACCCAATCCTGCCACAAACCTGCGCAAACTCCTTATGTTTATTATCAATTATTCCTACCGCTCAGGTAAGATAGCAACCACGATTGTTTGAGGAGTTTGCAGTGGATTTTTTACTTGAATACGCAGGTTTTTTAGCGCGCGCACTGACTATATTAGTCGTCATTATTGTTGTGCTGGCTATGGCGACCAGCATGCGTTCCCGTGGCCGCACTAAAAGTGGTGAGCTGGCTGTGAGCAGCTTGAATGACTTTTATACCGACTTAAAAGAAAACATTGAGTACAGCGTGCTGGATAAGGCGCAGCTCAAAGCGCTGAAAAAAGCCAATAAAATTAAGCTGCAAAAAGCCAAGAAAAACCCAGTGGATAAAAAACGCGTCTATGTCTTAGATTTTGACGGCGATATTAAAGCCTCTGCGGTAGAGAACCTACGCCATGAAGTCACTGCGCTGCTGAGCGTAGCAAAGTCGACCGATGAAGTGGTGCTGCGTTTAGAAAGCGGTGGTGGCATGGTGCACAGCTATGGTTTTGCTGCATCACAGTTGGCGCGTATTCGTGATGCCAATATTCCTTTAACTGTCTGTGTCGATCGGGTCGCCGCCAGCGGTGGTTATATGATGGCCTGTATTGGCGATAAGATTTTAAGTGCACCTTTTGCCGCATTGGGTTCTATTGGCGTAGTGGCGCAGATCCCCAATATCCATCGCTTATTGAAGAAAAATAATATTGATGTGGAAGTGCTTACTGCCGGTGATTACAAGCGCACCTTGACCATTCTGGGTGAAAATACCGAACCTGCTCGACAGAAGTTTCTGCAAGAGCTGCAGGCCACCCATGATTTATTTAAGCAGTTTGTGGAGCGTTTTCGGCCGCAGCTGGACATTGATGCAGTGGCGACCGGTGAAGTATGGTTGGGTACTGACGCGCAGCTGCGATCACTGGTTGATGTGCTGCAAACCAGTGATGAGTATTTAGCCAAACATGCTGAAAGTGCAGATATTTATTTGCTGGAGTATGTGCAGAAAAAGTCACTTCAAGAGCGGGTTGGTTTAACCGCTGGCGCAGCAGTAGAGCATGTGGCGGATAAAGGTTGGGAGCGTTTGCAACAGCGTTTTCTAGGCTAATCATTTGCCATCAGCAATTATCGAGCAAGGAGTTTTCAATGAGTACATACCAAGCATTATGGGTAACTGAAACACCCGAGTTTGAGCAGCAGATTATTGAGCGTTCACTGGATGATCTACCTGAAGGAGAGGTGCTGATTAAGGTGCACTATTCCTCTTTAAACTATAAAGATGCGTTATCTGCAACGGGTAACCGAGGGGTGACACGTCAATTTCCCCATACCCCAGGGATTGATGCATCAGGTGTGGTGGCTGAGTCCAGTGTTGCTGATTTTGCTGTCGGCGATGAAGTGATTGTGACCGGCTACGATTTGGGCATGAATACCTTTGGCGGATTGGCGCAATATATCCGCGTGCCGGCCAGTTGGATTGTTAAGCGCCCCAGTAATTTGTCACTGCGCGAAGCTATGGTGTTGGGTACTGCAGGCCTGACCGCCGCACTCTGTGTGGATAAGTTGGTCAATGCCGGTGTTGCTCCACAAAGCGGCCCTGTATTGGTGACCGGCGCTACCGGTGGGGTTGGTTCAATTGCAGTGATGTTGCTGGCCAAACTTGGTTATCAAGTGACTGCTGCCACCGGTAAAGCTGAGCAGGCAGGGTTTTTGCGTCAGCTTGGCGCCGCTGAAGTGATTGATCGTGCTGAGTTGCTTGAGGGCATGGATAAGCCATTACTGCGGCCGAAGTGGGCTGGAATTGTCGATACAGTCGGTGGTGATATGCTGTTTAATGCCGTGAAAGCATTGCAGCACAGTGGTAGCGCAGCCTGTTGTGGCTTAACTGCAGGGACAGATTTTAAGGGCAGTGTCTTACCTTTTATCTTGCGCGGGGTCAATCTGCTGGGGGTGGACTCAGTTGAATTGCCCTTGGCGGCGAAAGCGGCCATGTGGAATAAATTATCGCTGGAATGGAAGCTGGATCTAGAGTCATTAGTCAGTGAAATCAGTCTGCAGGAGGTACCAGCTGCGATTGCGACAATGTTGGCCAGTCAGCAAGTGGGGCGTAGCTTAGTGCGCATTGATTAAATCAGTGTCTATCTGCGAATAATAAAAACGGCCATGCAATTCAATTGCAGTGGCCGTTTTTTATCGAGGCGTAGCTAAACTACTGGGTGTAGCGCTTCAGCACTAAGGTGGCGTTGGTGCCGCCAAAACCAAAGCTGTTGCTCATCACTGTATTTAGCGTCACGTTTTCTTGAGTTTTCTCAACGATAGGTAAGTCTTTGACTTCTTCGTCAAGCTCATCAATATTGACAGAGCCCGCAATAAAATCGCCTTCCATCATTAGCAATGAATAGATCGCTTCCTGCACACCGGCGGCACCCAAGGAGTGGCCAGACAGGCTCTTAGTGGAGCTGATCGGCGGCGCTTTATCACCAAAAACTTCACGGATTGCATTGGCTTCAGCAATATCACCAACCGGAGTTGAGGTGCCGTGGGTGTTGAGGTAATCGATGGGCGCATCAATGCCAGCTAAGGCTTGTTGCATGCAGCGTACTGCACCTTCACCGCTGGGTGCGACCATATCGTAGCCGTCAGAAGTGGCAGCATAACCGACAATTTCAGCGTAAATCTTGGCGCCACGTTTAAGGGCATGTTCCAGCTCTTCAACCACCACCATACCGCCGCCACCGGCGATAACAAAACCATCACGCTTGCTGTCATAAGCACGGGAGGCTTTTTCTGGAGTGTCGTTGTACTGGGTAGAGAGGGCGCCCATGGCATCAAACAAGCAGCTCTGGCTCCAGTGTTCTTCTTCACCGCCACCGGCAAACACAATATCTTGTTTGCCCAGTTGGATTTGCTCCAGCGCTTGACCAATACAGTGGGCACTGGTGGCGCAAGCAGAAGAGACCGAGTAGTTCACGCCTTTGATTTTAAAAGGAGTGGCTAAGCAGGCTGATACGGTGCTGCTCATGGTGCGAGTAACACGGTATGGACCAATGCGTCGAACGCCTTTATCACGGAGAATATCAATGGCTTCCATTTGGTTTAGAGTCGATGCACCACCTGAACCAGCTATTAAACCGGTGCGCGGGTTAGATACATCTTCTGGGCTTAAACCACTGTCTGCCACAGCCTGTTCCATGGCTAGGTAGGTAAATGCAGCTGCTTGACCCATAAAGCGTAATACTTTGCGGTCAATTGACGCTTCCAAGTCAATATCTACAGTGCCTGAAACCTGGCTGCGTAAGCCCATTTCAGCGTAAGATGGGTTGAATCGAATTCCAGGGTTTCCTGCGCGTAAATTGGCAGCTACGCTATCTTTGTCATTACCTAGGCAAGAAACAATGCCGATTCCGGTGATTACAGCACGACGCATACTGGTCATCCTTTAGAAAGAGTCTGTGGAAGTGAATAAGCCGACACGTAAACCTTCGGCGCTATAAATTTCGCGATCATCAACACTCACAGTGCCATCAGCAATCGCAAGAATTAAAGAGCGATTAATGGTGCGCTTGATATCAATTTGATAGGTAACTTTTTTGGCGCTTGGTAGTACTTGGCCAAAAAACTTTACATCACCTGAGCCTAAGGCACGTCCGCGGCCAGGGTTACCTTGCCAGCCTAAGAAGAAGCCAACCAGTTGCCACATGGCATCGAGGCCTAAGCAGCCGGGCATGACTGGGTCACCTTCAAAGTGGCAAGCAAAAAACCATAGATCAGGATGAATATCGAGTTCAGCAGTGATCTGTCCTTTACCGTATTTTCCGCCAGTCTCACAGATGTTGGTAATGCGGTCTATCATAAGCATGTTTGGTGCGGGCAATTGCGCGTTACCTGGTCCGAAGAGCTCTCCTCGGCTGCATTTGAGCAGATCTTCGTAGGTGAAGGCGTTTTGTTTGGTCA
>CAZEZR010000025.1:0-33656 GCA_964516465.1 uncultured Thiopseudomonas sp.
GCAATTGCCTTAATTTCGTTTTGATAAGTTGACATGGTCAATCCTTCAAAGAGTATAGATGAGTTTAAGCACCGACTGCCCACATACAACCTGCTATCGCTGGAAGTATTAATTGCGGGTTCGCTTCCACTTAAGTGCCGATAATTGACTTGAACCTAGTGTCGCTAATAAGGAGGGGCGCGATCAGATAAAAATGGCTGCTGCATTAAGTTGTGATATCGGCAACTTAACATCCGCAAACGCGACTCACTGTGGTGAGTTATCTGATGCATCAATGATGCATACTGCTTCCCCGTCCCTCAGGACAACAACGTTCCAGTCGCAACCTCGTTAAAACATCTTTTGGACGTGATTAACACAAAACCACTTAAGAAGTACTCTTAAGAGTGCTTTGGAACACTTTTTAAAGCGTTCTGGCTAGCGGGAGCGGGGATATAATGCGCTTTAGAAACGCGTTCGTCAAATATTTTGTAGTGAAACTTTATTCCCACTACATAAAAGCCAGGGTGTTGCTGGGTTAATTCAAGCTCAGGCTTGAGTTTATTGTTGCAGGTGTGTGTGGGCAGGGTGTTGAACAATACTGCGGGTGCAAGTGGCTGGGTAAAGCTAATCTACCCAGCCGTGAACTGATCTAGCGTTAAAATTATAGATTGTTAGTGTGGGTTTCTATTATGGACTCAATAGTTTGGTTCGAGGGTTAAGTTGCTGTGATGCATTACAAGCTCCAATGATTCAGTTGCCACTATTTGTGCTGGTGCTGGTGCTGGTGCTGGTACTGTTGCGCAACATATCAACGTGGGGGATACCCGCCTCAATAAACTCGTCACTGATTATGCTAAAACCCAAACGCTCATAAAATCCAGCCGCATGAACTTGTGCGGTTAAGAACTGCTGCTTTAAACCAAGACGTTCAGCTTCTGCAATCGCAGCAAGCAGTAGTTTCTTACCAACATGCAGTCCACGCCAGTCTTTCAAAACTGAGACGCGGCCGATGTAACCGCCAGCCAAAAGACGTGCGCAACCTACGGCAAAGTCACCCTCGCAGGCAAGAAAGTGGGTGGCAGTGGCGTCATCGCTATCCCATTCTTGTTCTGGACTGACCCCTTGCTCTTGGATAAAAACGCATTCACGAATGCGGCGTAAGTCAGCATTATCTTTATGCCAGTCGGCAATGCGAATATACACATCAGTCATCGATACACTCCAGGCTGCCTTGTTTAATCAGCTCGCAGATCAAGGTTATTGCTTCTGGATCATTAAGCCAAGGTGTTAAATTATCTAAATGTAGAGCGTCCGCGTGGCAGAGCAGGTCAAGCAGTGTCACCAAGTGTTCACTTAACACACGGCTGTTACCACTGACAAAAAATATTGCAGCAGGCTCAGTATCCAGTCCAATATGACTCCAAGCTAAACGTGCGGTAGGGTTGCGAGTGAAAACGGCACCCTCTTGTAGCTCAGCTTGCAAACTCTCCACATCGATGTCACTAGGAATAAAGAGTTCCGGGTAGCGTGGTTCAGTCATATATTGGCCAAACCAGGTGAGCAGCATGCGATCGTCATTCAGTTGTTGGTTAATCAGTAGGCGTAAGCGCTTGATATCCTCAGCTCGAATATAGCTTGGATTGCTAATGGGTGACATGCCAGCATCGCTATAACGCTGTTCGTCGGGTAAGAAACGGGCAACAAAATCAGCGTAATGGCTGATCACTTCAGCGCTTGAGGGTGCGCGGAAACCAACGGACCAGGTCATGCAGTCTGTTTGCGCAACCCCCCAGTGGGCAAGGCGGGGCGGTAGGTAGAGCATATCGCCAGGCTCAAGCAGCCATTCATCGGTTGACGCGAAGTCAGCTAAGATGCGCAAATCTGGGTGGGCCAGTAAAGGGCTTTCTGCATCACACATTTGCCCCACTTGCCAAGATCTTTGCCCCTCGGCCTGCAATAAAAAGACATCGTAGTTGTCGTAATGTGGGCCAACGCTGCCGCCAGGAACGGCAAAACTGATCATCACATCATCAATGCGCCAGTTGGGAAGGAATTTGAAATGCTCAAGTACTTGAGCAACATCTGGGCTGAACTGGTCTACAGCTTGAACTAAAAGAGTCCAGTCGCGCTCAGGCAGCGCGCTGAAAGTAGCATCATTAAACGGCCCTTGCTTGAGTTGCCAAGGTGTTTCGCCATGCTCGAGCACAATGCGTGACTCAACCAGTTCTTCCAGCGATAGACCGGCTAGATCATTGCCGTCCAGCGGGCTGACAAAGTCAGGAATAGCTTGACGGATTAATAGGGGCTTCTTCTGCCAGTAATCGCGCAAGAATACTTCAGCGCTGATGCCGCCTAAGATTTCCAGTGGAGTGTCGAATGAAGTAGACAAGTGATTGATTCCAAAATTAACACTGAAAACAAAACGCCCGGTTTGAGCCGGGCGTCAAAGCACTTACACAGCGTTAAACGCGCTTAGCTTGCGCTGCTGCATTGCCAATATAGTTGGCTGGAGTTAAGGCACGCAACTGTACTTTAACCTCTTCAGGTAAGTCCAAATCTTCAATAAAGACTTGCAGTGCTTCAGCGGTGATACCTTTACCGCGGGTTAGGTCTTTAAGCTTTTCATAGGGATTTTCAATGCCGTAGCGACGCATAATAGTTTGCACCGGCTCGGCTAACACTTCCCAGCAATTGTCCAAGTCTTCGGCAATTTTTTGCGGGTTCACTTCCAGTTTGCCAACACCTTTTAGAGTGGCTTCATAGGCAATCACACTGTGTGCCATACCTACACCTAGGTTGCGCAGGACAGTGGAGTCGGTGAGGTCACGCTGCCAGCGGGAAATAGGCAGTTTGCTGGCTAGGTGTTGGAAAATAGCGTTGGCAATACCTAAGTTACCTTCTGAGTTTTCAAAATCGATCGGATTAACTTTATGCGGCATGGTGGATGAGCCGATTTCACCTTCAACGGTTTTTTGCTTGAAATAACCCAGTGAAATATAACCCCAGACATCGCGGTCGAAGTCGATCAGGATGGTGTTGAAACGCGCCACTGCGTCAAACAGCTCAGCAATGTAGTCATGGGGTTCAATTTGTGTGGTGTAAGGGTTAAAGGTTAACCCTAAATCACCTTCGATAAACTCTTTCGCATTGGCTTCCCAGTCAATATCTGGGTAAGCAGATAAGTGGGCGTTGTAATTACCTACCGCGCCGTTGATTTTACCCAGTAACGGAATCGCGGCAACTTGCTCAATTTGACGCTCAAGACGGTACACCACGTTGGCAAACTCTTTACCCAGCGTCGTGGGTGAGGCCGGTTGACCGTGGGTGCGTGACAGCATCGGCACATCAGCAAACTCAACCGATAACTCACGCAGGCTTGCAGCCAGCTGACGCATTAATGGGAGTAGCACATCATCACGGCCTTCGCGCAGCATCAGTGCGTGGGACAGGTTGTTGATGTCTTCACTGGTGCAAGCAAAGTGAATAAACTCAGTGACTTTGGCCAGTTCTGGAAGTTTTTGCGCTTGCTCTTTAAGCAAGTATTCAACCGCTTTAACGTCGTGGTTGGTGGTGCGCTCAAACTCTTTGACCCGCTCAGCATGCTCCAGCTGAAAGTTTTCGGCCAGCTGGTTTAATGCAGCATTGGCTGTGTCAGAAAAAGGAGCGACTTCTGTGACGCTTGGGTGTGCGGCTAAGCGCTGGAGCCAGCGAACTTCAACCAGTACTCGGTTACGGATCAGTCCGTATTCACTAAAAATAGGGCGCAGTGCGGTAGTTCTGCTGCCGTAACGGCCATCAACGGGTGAAACCGCGGTAAGCGAGGTAAGCTGCATGATACGTTCTCTGACAATCAATGAATAAATAGGGCGCACAGTGTACACCAAATGTGCTCTAGGTTTTAGCGCTTGCGCCAGAATATCGCCAAGGTACTGGCACTAAAGATCAACACTGCTCCCAAAATAGAGGCTAAATCTGGCACTTCATCCCAAAGAATAAAGGAGAAAATACCGGCAAAGACAATGGCCAGATACGCCACAGGGCCAATTAAACCTGGCGGTGCTAATGAGTAAGCGCGGGACATAATAATTTGCGCCAAGGCGGCCAGTAAGCCAGCTGAACATAAAAGAATAAGTTGTTGGGTAGACAGAGGCTGCCAGGCCCAGAGCAGTGGTATCGCAGAAATCAGACTGCTAAATAGGGCAAAGTAAAACACCATACGAAAAGCCGGCTCAGTGTTGCTCATTTCTCGAATTGAGACAAAGGCTAAGGCGGCCAATATGCTAGCGGCCAAGCCGATTAACGACAGGCTACCAAATATGGCATTACTGGGTTTGGCAACTAAAATAACTCCGAGCAAACCCAGTACAGAAAAAAATAGCATGCGTTTGCTCAACGGCTCTTTTAGCCAGAAATAAGCAATCACTGGAGTAAATACTGGGGCTGAATAGGTAAAGACCATAGCGTCAGCTAGGGGCAGTTTAGCTATGGCATAAAAAAAGCAGTACATGGCTGCTAAGCCATAACTGGTACGCAGCAGATGTGACTTTAAGCGCTGAGTCTTAAAAGGTCGGATACCCTTGGTTAGCACTAAAGGTAAAAAGAAAACGACGCCAATAAGGTTTCTAAAAAAGACAATGTTTTCGTTGTTAACCGTGGCTGATGCTTCGCGCACGAGGACGCCCATACTGGCAAATAGCACTGCCGATAGGGCAAGTAAAGCAGCGCCTTGTAAAGGCAGAACACTGCGTTCAATCATAAATGACGCGAGCGTAATTGAGTTAGCATGCTGCTGCGTTTGGTGAGTAAGTGCCAGCGGCGTCCACCCAGTTGCCGCCATAAACGCGCCGAGCGAATACCAGCAAAAAGTAAAGCGCGCACCTTGGCAGCAGTCGCCTCTTGTTGTAGAAAACGCATATCACCATGCACCTGAATGCGTTGCTTAAAGGTGCTGATAGTATCTTGGTAGAGAGCACCAAAAGAAGCGGCGATAGTGTCGCTGGATATACCGTAGAGCTCAACTTGCTGTTCGATCTGTGGTAGCCGTTGGCCAGCAATCTCCAGTAAATCATCGCGCCGTGAAAACTGACGCTCAAGGCTGAGCATACCAATCACATAGCGCAGGCTTTCTCGCGGTAAGCTGTCGGTGTCACGCTCCAGTACCGTCCGCAGCAGTTTGTAACCGTCACTTAGACCTAGGTCATCACCGCCATACACATCAATGGTGTTTTCCGGGTTGCGCACCAGTAAGGTTTGCAGCATATAGGCTAAGGCTGCATCGCTGACTTGACCGGTGTGGGCTAATTTATTGACCAGTGCGGCAGCTTGAAAGACACCGCCCAGGGCGGTCATTTGCTCTTGTAGTGGGGTCATGGTCGTTGAATACTCTCATCCCAAGGGGTACAGGCCTCGATAACGCCACCGCCTAAGCACACATCGCCTGCATAGAACACAACTGATTGGCCTAAGGTGACTGCCCGTTGTGGCTGTTCAAAGGTTACTAAGTAACCCTCATGGGTCTGCTGAATGCTGCAGGCTTGGTCGTCTTGACGGTAGCGCACTTTAGCAGTGAGGTTATCTAAGGTGTCCAAGTTAACAGGATTGATCCAGTTCACTGTGCGGGTCAGTAGAGTGCGAGAAAACAACCATGGGTGCTGATTGCCTTGGCCAACAATCAGCACGTTACGTTCGAGGTCTTTGGCCAGCACATACCAAGCTTCTTCACTGGCATTTTTTAAACCACCAATACCCAAACCTTGGCGCTGACCAATGGTGTGATACATCAAACCACTGTGTTGACCCAGCTCGATGCCGTCGACAGTTTCAATCACCCCAGGCTGAGCAGGCAGGTATTGCTTAAGAAAATCGGTAAAACGACGTTCGCCAATAAAGCAAATGCCGGTTGAGTCTTTTTTCCTGGCAGTAATAAGTCCGTGCTGTTCAGCCAATTCGCGCACTGCTGGCTTTTCATACTCGCCCACCGGGAACAGGGTTTTATGAATTTGCTCGCCGCCGACCGCGTGGAGGAAATAGCTTTGATCCTTGTTACGATCAACCCCTTTCAGCAGCTCGCTGGTGCCGTTGCTATCCCTACGGCGCACATAATGGCCGGTGGCTATCAGTTGCGCGCCCAGTTGCTCGGCGTAATCGAGAAAAGCTTTAAACTTAATCTCACGATTACATAGAATGTCCGGGTTGGGGGTGCGTCCAGCTTTATACTCTTCAAGGAAGTGCTCAAAGACATTATCCCAGTACTCAGCGGCAAAGTTGGCAGTGTGTAACTTGATGCCTAAGGCGTCACAAACCACTTGCGCGTCAGCTAGATCTTCTTTCGCAGTGCAGTATTCAGTGCCGTCATCTTCCTCCCAGTTTTTCATAAATAAACCTTCCACTTGATAGCCTTGCTGGATCAGCAATAAGGCTGCAACGGAAGAATCAACGCCGCCGGACATGCCGACAATTACACGAGTTTCAGAAGGAGTATGCATGGCAATCTAAATAAGCTAATTAAAGAGGCCAATTCTAGCAGAATGGTGGCTTGTTAGGGAGAGTCGTGCTGCTGTGTTTAGTTTTTAAGCACGTCTAAGGAGAAAAGGGCGCCACTTAAGTAGTCATCAATACTGCGCAACACCATTGGGCTGCGCCACATTTTTTGCTTGCTGAGCAGCTGCTCTCGAGTCAGCCAGACAGGGGCTATAATGCCTTCATCTAGGTCATGGTTTTCGCGCTGACGCAGCGTACGTCCTGCAAAGCACACCCGCTGATAGGTGACATTGTTACTTGGTGATGTATAGAGGTAGATGCCAACCAAATGAGAAATTTCAATTTCCCAGCCGGTTTCTTCTAATGTTTCACGAATTGCGGCCTGAATTAGACTTTCGTCCATTTCTAAGTGGCCTGCAGGCTGGTTTAATACGATACGTTCTTCAGCGTGTTCTTCAACGAACAAGAAGTGCCCATTTTTTTCGATAATAGTGGCAACGGTAATATGCGGAGTAAAACGTGTCATAGGTAACCTCTTCTGCATGCAGTGTTCGGATTATCGATACATATTTGTGTCATGTGTTCTGGTTTGCACGGTGTTAGACGTAGAAAAGTAGAGTAAGTCCAGCGTTTGAGGTGAGTAGTCTATCGCGGTTAGCAGCGTAATAGTGTATGATACGCGCTGCACTGACTGTGCTAAGGTGCTAAAAGCGCTAAGGTAAGTCAAATTGCATATGTGACTTTGTTTTTAATACTGGGGTCATATATGCCGATTAAGATTGAATTATTACTGTCAGGCCACACGCGTGACAGAACTTTTATAAAGACCACGTAAATGACGGAGTCCAGCATGGGATACCAAAAGATCCAAGTGCCAGCCGGTGACAAAATCACCGTTAATGCAGATATGACGTTAACAGTACCAAACAACCCAATCATTCCTTACATTGAAGGTGATGGTATTGGTACAGATATCAGTCCGGTAATGATAAAAGTTGTCGATGCCGCTGTAGAGAAAGCCTACGGTGGTGAGCGTAAGATTTCCTGGATGGAAGTGTACGCTGGTGAGAAAGCAACCCAAGTATATGATTCAGAAACCTGGTTGCCAGAAGAAACCCTCGATGCAGTACGTGATTATGTTGTTTCCATTAAAGGTCCTTTGACCACCCCAGTGGGCGGTGGTATTCGTTCATTGAACGTTGCTCTGCGTCAGCAATTAGATCTTTATGTGTGCTTGCGTCCAGTGCGCTGGTTCACCGGTGTACCCAGCCCAGTTAAGCGTCCACAAGACACTGATATGGTGATTTTCCGCGAAAACTCAGAAGACATCTACGCAGGTGTTGAGTGGGAAGCTGGTTCTCCTGAAGCGAAAAAAGTTATCAAGTTCTTCACCGAGGAAATGGGTGTAACCAAAATCCGCTTTACTGAAAACTGCGGTATTGGTGTTAAGCCAGTATCTTTAGAAGGTACTAAGCGTCTGGTACGTAAAGCGCTGCAGTATGTGATTGATAACGATCGTGATTCACTGACTATCGTGCACAAAGGCAACATCATGAAGTTCACCGAAGGTGCCTTCAAAGATTGGGGCTACGAAGTTGCCCGTGATGAGTTTGGTGCAGAATTGCTCGATGGCGGTCCTTGGATGCAGTTCAAGAACCCAAATACCGGTAAGCAAATTATCGTTAAAGACGGTATTGCTGACGCCATGCTGCAACAAATCGTCTTACGTCCTGCAGAGTACGATGTGATTGCCACCCTGAACCTGAACGGTGACTACATCTCTGATGCATTGGCAGCACAAGTCGGCGGTATTGGTATTGCACCAGGCGCTAACTTGTCCGATACCGTTGCCATGTTTGAAGCGACCCACGGTACCGCACCTAAGTATGCTGGCCAAGATAAAGTGAACCCAGGTTCATTGATTCTGTCTGCAGAAATGATGCTACGTCACATGGGTTGGTTGGAAGCAGCTGACTTAGTTATTGACGGTATTAACGGTGCCATCGCTGACAAAACAGTGACCTATGACTTTGAGCGCTTGATGGATGATGCAACATTGGTCTCCTGCTCTGAGTTTGGCGATGCAATGATTAAACACATGTAATCATTGTTGTTGCGCTAAAAGAAACGCCCCACTTGTTGGGGCGTTTTTGTTTGTGCACAACAAATGCAGGTAGAATGCATCCAGATAGAGGAGGACGTTATGCTAAGTGATGATGTATCTTTATTTGCTCAGCAAATGCAAGGCGTGCGCCGTATTCAAGTTGACCAAGCTGAGGTGGGTAAAGCCAAGCCGAACCGCGCAGCGCAGCGTATGCTGCGTAAAAACGCTTTAGAGTCGTCGGTTGCAGAAATTGTTGTGGATGGTTTGTCTGATCAGTTTGTTTTAGATGTGGGTGCTGAAGAGAGCTTGTTCTGGGCCCGTGATGGTGTGCAAGAGAGTCAGTTGCGGCGGATGAAGGCCGGTCAAATAGCTTTTGAGGGCAGCCTAGATTTGCACGGCATGAGTGTGGAAAAAGCACGCTCGATACTGCGTGAGTTTTTAACTGAGGCGCTGCGCTTAGAAGTGCGTTGTGTGCGGGTGACCCACGGTAAAGCGGCGCGTTTAGACGGCAAAAAACCTATGATTAAAAGTCATGTCAATACATGGCTGCGTCAACATGAAAAAGTGCTGGGTTTTACCTCATGTGTGGCGCGGCATGGTGGCACTGGTGCGGTGTATGTCTTATTGAAGCGGCATATGCTCGAAGGTCGTGACGACTACTGAGTGGCTGACTGCTCGCAAGGCAAACAAATTTACACAAAACAGGTGAGATCAGTGAGTAAGTCTGGATTAGTAACGCTGCGTGATTATATTCGTTGGGCGATGAGTCAGTTTAATCAAGCGCAATTGTTTTTTACCCAAGGTGAAGAGGGTGCCTTTGAAGAAGCACGCAGCTTAGTGCTCGGCAGCTTACACTTGCCCGATGCGCTGCATGATAAGTATTTAGATTGTCACTTGCACAATGATGAGCATGCTGTGCTACAAACTGTGCTCAAAAAGCGTATTGAACAGCGCATCCCTGCAGCTTATTTGTTGGGTCACGTCTGGTTTGCTGGGCTGCTCTTTAAGGTGGATGAGCGGGTGATGGTGCCGCGTTCGCCGCTACAAGAGCTAATCCCACAACAATTCTCCCCATGGCTGATACAAGAGCCGCAACGCATTTTAGATTTATGTGCGGGTTCTGGTTGCCTGGGTATTGCCTGTGCTGCTGAGTTTCCAGAGGCGCAAGTGGTGTTGAGCGATGCCTCTGCGCAAGCGCTTGAGGTGGCAGAAGAAAATATTCTTTTGCATCAGCTCGGTGATCGCGTCAAGACTTTGCACAGTGATATGTTTGCCCAGCTCACAGGGCAAAGGTTTGATTTAATTGTGTGTAAGCCGCCTTATTTGTCAGCACAGCAGCAGGCTCAGTTACCCCGCGAGTATCAATACGAGCCTCAGCAAAGCAGCAGTGCTGGGCAGGATGGACTGGAGTTTATTCAGCAGGTCTTGCAGCAAGCGGGACAGCATTTGCGCAAAGATGGTTTGTTGGTAATGGAAGTGGGCGGGCATCAAGCAGCTGTACAGGCGCAGTACCCTGAGATTGATTTTACTTGGCTTGAGCACTCTGAGGCTGAACGCAATGCGGTGTTGGCCTTAACTGCGCAGCAGTGCATTGACTACTCGTAAACCTTTAACGAACTGGTTGGAGCCGCTAAAACAGTAGGACAGATGACTGTTGCAGCTGGTTTAGCGGCAGTTGCTGAGCTGCTGAGTTTATCCTAGCTGCCAGAATCCATTGGGTGCAGGTATACTGCGCCATTATCTTTTTATTATGACGGAGCAGTGCGTATGTCCGGGAATACGTTAGGCAAGCTTTTTACAGTGACCACCGCAGGTGAGAGCCATGGTCCTGCCTTGGTAGCTATTGTGGACGGCTGCCCGCCAGGTGTGCCTTTGTCTGCTGAAGACTTACAAAATGATCTTGATCGCCGCAAACCCGGCACCAGTCGCCATACCACCCAGCGTAAAGAGCCGGACCAGGTGGAGATTCTTTCCGGTGTGTTTGAAGGCCAAACCACCGGTTGCCCAATTGGTTTATTGATTCGTAATACCGATCAAAAGTCCAAAGATTACTCAGCCATTAAAGATATCTTCCGTCCCGCCCATGCTGATTACAGCTATCACCATAAATATGGTGTGCGTGACTACCGTGGCGGTGGACGCAGTTCGGCTCGCGAGACAGCCATGCGTGTTGCTGCCGGTGCTATTGCCAAGAAATTCCTAGCCACCCAAGGCATTGTTATTCGTGGCTATATGAGTCAGTTAGGTCCTATTGATATTCCATTTAAAAGCTGGGACGCAGTGCATAATAATGCCTTCTTTAGTCCGGATCCGGATAAGGTGCCAGAGTTGGAAGCCTATATGGATCAATTGCGCCGTGATCAGGATTCAGTTGGAGCAAAAATCACAGTGGTGGCAGAGGGTGTTATGCCCGGCTTAGGTGAGCCGGTATTTGATCGACTGGATGCTGATCTGGCCCATGGGTTAATGAGCATTAATGCGGTCAAGGGGGTAGAAATTGGTGCCGGCTTTGCCTCTGTGGCGCAGCGTGGCACTGAGCACCGTGATGAACTGACGCCGGAAGGTTTTTTGTCGAACCATGCCGGTGGTGTCTTGGGTGGCATTTCTTCAGGTCAGCCGATTGTTGCGCACTTAGCCCTGAAACCAACGTCAAGTATTACTACCCCAGGGCGCTCCATTGACACCGCTGGTCAGCCGGTTGAAATGATTACCAAAGGTCGTCACGATCCGTGCGTCGGAATTCGTGCGACACCCATTGCTGAGGCAATGATGGCCATAGTGCTGATGGATCACTTTCTGCGTCATCGCGGACAAAATGCCGCTGTACAGGTGAGTACTCCAATCCTGCCTCAGCTCTAAACTGATGTACCCATAGCAACATGGCTGCGTTAAGGCAGCCATGGATTAAGGCCAACTGAATCATGCGCACCCGCTTGCCATATTGGCGTTTATCCGGTTTCTACTTCTTTTATTTCGCGCTGCTGGGGGCAATTGCGCCCTTTATCGCACTGTATTTTGATCATCTAGGCTTTTCTGCCGCGCGTATTGGCGAATTGATCGCCATTCCCATGGTGATGCGCTGTATTGCCCCTAATCTATGGGCTTGGTTGGCTGATCGCACTCAGCAGCGCTTAGCCATTGTGCGCATCGGTGCGCTGTGCACCATGGCGTCATTTGCGCTGATTTTTTTGGGTAAAAGCTATGCTTGGCTGGCGCTGATTATGCTGTTGCATGCATTTTTTTGGCATGCGATTTTGGCCCAGTTTGAAGTGATTACCTTGACCTATTTAGGCAGTGACAGTGAGCGTTACAGTCGATTACGCCTCTGGGGTTCGGTCGGTTTTATGCTGGTGGTGATTGGTTTTGGCTATTTATTTGATCAGGTTAGCTTGGATTATTATCCATTGGCTATTCTGTTGGTGATGGGCGGCATTGTCCTCAGCAGTTTTTGGGTACCAGCACAGCCTAAGATCACGGAAAAACAGACGGCATATAGTCACGCTGAACAGCAACCGCTGAAAAAACCACTTATCTTCCCCATTGTGATTTTTTTAATCAGCGTAACCTTAATGCAACTGTCCCACGGGCCGTACTATACTTTCTTAACCTTATACCTGATTGATTTAGACTACTCCCGTGCCGTGATTGGCTGGCTTTGGGCACTTGGGGTAGTGGCGGAAATTGGCTTATTTGTCATAATGCCTTGGTTGCTGCGACGGCTGCAGTTAAAACAAATTATTCTGATGAGCTTGTTATTGGCAGCACTGCGCTGGTGGTTGCTGGGCTTTTATGCTGATAGCTTATTGATCTTGTTAGGTATTCAAATACTGCATGGGGCAACCTTTGGTAGCTTTCATGTTGCCGCTATTCACTTTGTTCAGCATTATTTTGCCGCGCACCAGCAAGGCCAAGGACAGGGTTTGTATGTGTCATTCTCCGGCGTGGGAGGTGCTTTAGGCGCGCTGTATGCTGGTTATACTTGGCAGGCACTGGGTGCATCGACAACTTTTGCCTTGGCCAGTGCAGTTGCCTTTTTGGCGGCATTGATTGTGTGGTTTGGCTTGCGCGGCGCTGAGCCGGCGAGCCTGTATCGAGCAAAGGGCAATAAGTAATACCAGTTAACTGCGTCACGGCTGAAGAGTTGGCAGAGCGGTTTTCGAATGGGTAGTATCAATAAAAGAGGCGTTGCGCCAGACTAAGATTTCTAAGTTTAAGTGTCAGTATTCATTAAAGTACAGTCTTGGCTAGTGCGCAGATACTCCCTGTGTTCAATGCATTTTATTTTTATAGAGAATATTTACCTATGAGTCAGCTGTTTGTCTACCACAGCAGTCAGCCTAAGCAGGCTATTAAACTATTAAATCATTTAGAAGATATCAGTAGCACCCTAGCTCAGGTGGGGGTGCGTCTGGAACATTGGCAGCCCCGTCAAACACTAAGTGCAGACTCTTCAGCAACTGAGATTGTCGCGGCCTATGCGGATGATATTGCGCGCTTAAAGCAGGAGGGCGGTTATGCTGTGGCGGATGTGCTGAGCGTTGATGAAGCACATCCAGAAAAGGATAAGCTGCAGGCTCAATGCCTTGCTGAGCATACGCACAGTGAAGACGAAGTGCGGTTTTTTGTCTCCGGTCGTGGTCTAGTTAACCTGCATATTGATGAGTATGTTTACGCCGTTTTGTGTGATAAGGGCACGTTAATTGCTGTACCAGCAGGGACTAAACATTGGTTTGATATGGGTGAGCGTCCGCGCTTTACTGCGCTGCGCTTATTTAACCATGCAGAAGGCTGGGCTGCAGCCTTTACTGGCGCGGCAATAGCCCAACAATATTTGACTCTGGATGATCTAATTTAAGGGCCGAAGCAGTTGTGATCGATGCCAGCACGACACTGGCGCTGCTGTGGTTTGTTGTTAGCGAGCAGTTGCTGCCTGAGGGTGGAGTCAAACTGGGTGGATTAACCTGCAGGATCCGCATAAAAAAGTGCGCAATATCAATAAAATTAACTTGAGTGCTTTACTGGGTCTTTATTCATAGGGGCGAACTAGCGTACACTGTAAGCATGATTGTGAGGAGTTATCATGAGTACTATTAATATTACCGAAGCAGCACAAGCGTATTTAGGCGAGTTACTGGCAAGTCAGGATACACCTGGCATCGGTATTCGCGTCTTTATTACTCAGCCAGGCACTACCTATGCAGAAACCTGCATTGCCTACTGCAAACCAGAAGAGCAAAAAGCTGAAGATACCCCTTTGGTGTTACCAGCCTTTACTGCTTGGATTGATGCCTTAAGTGAGCCTTATCTGGAAGATGCGGTGGTTGATTATGCAACTGACCGCATGGGCGGCCAGCTTACTATTAAAGCGCCGAACGCTAAGGTGCCCATGGTCAGTGAGGACAGTCCTTTATCTGAGCGGGTTAATTATTATCTGCAAACAGAAATCAATCCAGGCTTAGCCAGCCATGGCGGTGAGGTAAGACTGATTGATATTGATGAAGGGGTTTTAGTGTTGCAGTTTGGTGGTGGTTGCCAAGGTTGTGGGCAAGCAGATTACACTTTAAAAGAAGGCATTGAAAAAACTTTGATGGCGCGTATTCCTGAAGTTAAGGGTGTACGTGATGTCACTGACCACAGCATTACGGAAAATGCATACTATTAATCTTGCGCTTGCACAGAAGACTTTGGTCAAATGGCTCAAGTGACCTGATGGTCGTAGACTGCTAGCCGCGACACAAGCTTTAAACAGTACCCTGCAAAAGCTTTTAGGTGTGATTCGTTCACACATTGTTAAGTTTAGATGATCCTAACTTAGCGAAGTAAGCATTACTTATCCCTTAGACTGTAATTGTTAAGGATCGAAAAACCGGTGCAGCCACAAGCTGTTACCGGTTTTTTGTTTTAATAGATCATAAAACAGCGAATCTTTATGGGTTTGCTGAATTGACCCTGTTCAAAGTGCGGTAAGCATGTTAAAACTTGCTAGCTGCTTGATAAGAAAGGGAAAATAATGAATAAATCCGAATTGATCGAGCGTATTGTTGACCGACATGAACAACTGTCTGTGCGTGATGTTGAGTTGGCAGTGAAAATGATGTTGGAGCAGATGACGCAAGTATTGTCCTCTGGAGAGCGCATTGAAGTGCGCGGCTTTGGAAGTTTTTCCGTGAATTACCGTGCTCCGCGGGTAGGGCGTAACCCTAAAACAGGTGAGACGGTTGAATTACCGGGCAAGCACGTACCGCACTTTAAGCCAGGTAAAGAGTTGCGTGACAGGGTGAATGATAGGTAATCTGATGCTCAGTGAGCAGTGTGACCATAGAGGGTTTTATGCAAAATTTTAAACGACTATTGGTAGTTATTATTGCGCTAGTTCTGGCTGCAGGTGTGGTGTTTTTTACCTTAGAAAATCGAACGCCAATTGAGCTGGTGTTTTTTGATTGGAGTACTCCAGAACTGCCCATAGCGTTGTATGTGTTGAGTGCTTTTATACTTGGTTTGATTATAGGTCCACTGGTGTCTTGGTGGCCGCATAAACGTTTACGTATGCGTTACAATAAACAGCTCAAGCAGCTTAAAGCCTGTGAGCAACGGGTTAAAGCGCTGCAAGTATCCGAAGCTCGCGTTGATACAGCGGCATTGCCAGCAGCTGAAGTCACTAAGGTATCTTAACTATTCAACCCTAAGGCGTTAATAAACTTAGGGTTGCGTGAGATTACATGGGGCTTGATCGTCCGGTCATTTCCCGTGCCATTTCTGTGGCATAGCTGTCTGTCATGCCGCCAATAAAATCAATAATGCGTATAAAAGACTTGTACAGCGTCCAGTCTGGTTGCGGCGCTGCTTGTCCAAGCAAGTCAAAAATGCGTCGATTTTTAAAAGATAAGGTGCCAAGTTTGTGCTGCTCAAGGGCTGCACCACAAAAGGCATTTAACAAGATTTCTAATGTGGCATAGGCGCCAATTTCGTGCAGTGTTTTACGTTTATCCTGAAATATTTTTTCTCGAGCTAAAGCTTTGGCGTTAACTACGCAGGTCTTTGCTGGGCCATGCATATGCTCAACTAAGTCACCTTGCAGGGTACCGGCCATTAAAGCGGGCAGTTGCTCAACAAAGGCTTGTGCTGCAGCGTTGGTCAGATGCTCAATGGCTTTACCGCGTAAAATGGCCAGTTTTCTGCGTCTTGAGTCATTGGGTCCAAGCTGCCGGTATGTTTCAGGTAAGTCATCACCGACTAAGTCCAATAATAAGGCTTCAACCTCCTCATACTCTAGAAGATTCATTTCAATGCCGTCCTCCAAGTCGATTAAGCCGTAGCAAATATCATCGGCTGCTTCAACCAAGTAGACCAGCGGATGGCGCGCCCAACGCTCGTCTGCGAGTTTAGGAATGCCCAGTTTTATTGCAATTGTTTCAAGCAAGGGCAGCTCATTTTGATAGCTGCCAAACTTATGCTTTTTATAGCCTTCTGCGTTAGCGTATCTAGAGCTCCAAGGGTATTTTGAAAAAGCGCCTAAGGTTGCATAAGTGAGGCGCATGCCGCCATCAAACTGATGGTATTCAAGTTGTGTGAGAACACGGAAGCCTTGGGCATTGCCTTCAAAGTTTAAAAAATCTTCGCGCTCAGCGGGCTGCATATCCTCCAGCCAACCGTTATTTTTTGCCTGATGAAACCAATGTCGAATGGCATCTTCCCCGGAATGGCCAAAGGGCGGATTACCAATATCGTGAGCCAGGCACGCCGACTGCACAATCATGCCCAGATCGCTGGGCTCGCACCACTGTGGTAGCTCGGAGCGGATCATTTCTGCCACGCGCATGGCGAGCGAGCGACCCACGCAACTCACTTCTAATGAGTGGGTTAAACGGGTATGGATATGATCATTACTCGACACTGGGTGTACTTGGGTTTTGCGCCCGAGGCGACGAAATGCGCCGGAGAAAATAATACGGTCATGGTCTTTATGAAAAGGGCTGCGGCCTAACTCTTCTGCGCTGTGTGAGGTTTTACCTAGGCGCTCACGGTTTAATAACAGATGCCAATCCATTGTGGGCCCTTAATTGATTTATTTAAGCGGTGTACTGCTAATAAGCTAGTGTTTTTTATTTAGATAGTCAGTTTGCTCTGTAGATGTGGCTTTTTCTTTTAGGGATGCTGTCATAAATAAGGGCAGCAAGCTGCTAGCGATTCGTACAAGAGGAAGCAATCCGTTCGCTGAACGGCGGTTGCGTGTTATAAAGAAGCTGGCAAGGGTAATCCCAGCAATAATTAATAAAGGTGTTGAACCTTCGGATAAGCGCTGCTTGTAACCACGAAGTTTTTCTATAGGCTCGAGCAACTGCAAAGTTTCGTGGCGAATTTTCTGTCTATTTAATTCAAGACGCAGTTGAATCAACTCTTTACGTAGAGCAGTTTGATTATCTTTTTTACGCTGCTTTGCGGTCATGGCAATAGTTGCTCCTTGGTGTTTTTAAGCTCTTGCAAGGATGCACTAAAAGGCGCGTTTGCCTTGTTTTGTGCAGTTTTCATGCGCCAAATACACAGTAGGCCAGCAAGAGCATAAAACGCAGACATCGCCACGAGTAACTGATAGTCATAACGCTCCCAGAGTAAAACAATCAATAAACCGTTGAGCAGCAGAAACACCATAAAAGCACAGGCAGCAGTAATGCCCATCCACAGCAATTGATGGCTGCTATGGCGTTTTTGCTCTTGCAACTCAAGGGCAAATAATTCTGCATGATCACTGATTAAGTCCAGTGTCGCGGCGCCCAAGCGCCGCGAGGTGTCTGAAAAACTATGGTCTGCCATATTAGCGCCTAGAGACTAATAGACCCAGTAAGAAACCAACCCCAGCGCCAATGGCTAAGGATTGCAGTGGGTGCTCACGGACATACTCTTCACTGCTGTTAAGGGCTTCTTTACCGCGCTCAAGCAGTGCTTGCTCAGTGGAGCTCAGCGCTTTGCGTGCGCGCTGTAAGCTTGAGTTAATTTGGCCACGAAGTTCTTCAGCCTTATCACCGGTGAGTTCTACCGAGTGTTGCAGTAATTGCTCGGTATCTGCTACCAATGCTTTAAACTCAGACAGTAGTGGATCGTTGCTATTATTTGTATTTTTTTTAGCCATGATAGATGTACTCCAAAGGTAGACTCAAGGTATTGCACAACATTGGACTTAATGTAGCTGCAACTGGTTCATTTTGAAACAAACTCTTTTATATAATAATAAACCCGCTTTGTCAGCGGGTTTATTAGGTACCGTTTATACAGCTTACAGCAATGGAATTGTATAGCTTACGATCAGACGGTTTTCGTCAATTTTTCCAGATACATCTGAGCGTAAGGTTGCATTACGCCATTTGACACCGAGGTTTTTTAATGGACCTTCTTGGATCACATACGCAATATCGGTATCACGTTCCCACTCTTTACCGCTAGACACTCCAGAGCCCATACGAATATTGCTACCTCTAATATAACGGGTCATCAGGCTTAAACCGGGGACACCTAAGCCGGCAAAGTTATAATCATAACGGGCTTGCCAAGATCTCTCATCGGTGGCGGCAAAGTCGCGGATTTGTACATAGTTCGTTAAGAAAGGGTCGGTGAGCTCAATATAGGCATAGCCGGTATCGCCGGACATGTTCTGAAAACCTAAGCCAAAGCTGTTGTAACCCAGTCCATAGGTGAGCATGCTAGAAAAAGCTTTGTTATCAATGCCACTTCCTGAGTCTTGGCTGGTTTTTGCATAACGTAAATCAGCTTTTAATGACTGCTTATCGTCGATTTGTAAGATGTAAAGACCATTGAGAATATGCTGTTTGTATTCGCCGTGAAACTTAGCATAGTTGTAGCCTGTGCTTAGGCCGGTATCGCCCCAAGTGTAATTGATCCCAGCAAAGTCAAACTTACTGGTTTCGCCTTGGTTGGAGCGTGTTGATGTGTTGTTGCGCTTGTCTTGGCTGCCAGAGAAATTGTTTAAGACAATAGGTGCACTATCAGTAGAGTTACGTTGTTTCATACGGTCTAAGCGACCAATATTCGCGGTTAGGTTCTCTATTTCTTGACTATTAATCATCAAACCCCTAAAGGTTTGTGGGATTAAGCGGCCATCGCCAGAGGAAACAGTCGGTATTTTAGGCATTAAAGTACCGGTTTTTAAGGTGCTCTCGGATAAACGAGCTTTAAAGGTTCCGCCAAGTGAACCATAGCTGCTGGGTACATTACCTCGACGATCTTTTGGCAGCAGTAACTGTGTTCCTGAAGTGCCACCGCCTGAATCAAGCTTTAAGCCGGCAAAGCCGTAGGCATCAACACCAACACCAACAGTGCCTTCAGTAAAGCCAGACTCGTAACGCAGTAAGAAGCCTTGCGCCCATTCTTCTGCTTTGGATTGTGCAGCGCCTTCACTGCGAAAATCACGATTCATATAAAAGTTGCGCAGTTCCAAACTGGCTTTGCTGTCTTCAATAAAAGCAGCTTGCGCGGCCAAGGGTATGCTTAAGGCAACTGCTAGAGTGCCCAAGCTGATTGAGCGTGCTAATGGATTGATTTTCATTGCTGTGGTTCTCCGTAGTACGGATGAGGTCTGTTGGAATTATTGTATTGTGACTACTGCACTAAAGCATGCCTATGACTCGCGGGTCAGTTAGACATAGGTCGGAAAATTACCGAGCGGTTGAGTAGGGCGTATTAAGCCAATAGCAAGCGATGTGGTTGTGGCAGATCACCAATTTCTTGTGGAAACTGGCACACTAGGCTCATTTGCACGGAATTTAGATATGTCAGCCAATCAGATGCTGCAGCCAGGCTTTATTGTGGCGCACAGTAACCACTTGGAAGAGTTGCGCGAGCTGGTGGTGCAATGGACCAAGGCTAATCCTTTGCACGCCCTTGAAAATGAACATATTTTGGTACAGAGCAATGGTATTGCCCAGTGGCTTAAGCTGGCTTTAGCCGCTGATAGTGGTTGTGGCATTGCAGCAGGGTTGCAGATTGGTTTACCCGCACGTTTTATCTGGCAAATCTATCGCCAAGTACTGGGCACTGACACCATTGCGCAAAGCTCACCTTTTGATAAAGCACCGTTAACTTGGCGTTTGATGCGCTTATTACCGCAGGTGATGGCTGAGCCAGTGTTTGCACCCTTGCACAGCTTTTTGGGCCATGACCCTGATTTGCGTAAGCGCTATCAGCTGGCTGAGCGGCTTGCCGACTTGTTTGATCAGTATCAGGTCTATCGCTCTGACTGGCTCGAAGACTGGGCACTGGGCCGTGATCAGTTGCGCCAACTGGAAGGGCAACCCCTGGTCAGTGCGGAAAAAGAACAGGCCCGCGCACTGAATGTTGCTTGGCAGGCAGCGCTTTGGCGTGTACTGATTGACGATATAGGTGCGGAAGAAATCCACAGTAGTCGTGCCACAGTGCACCCTCGTTTTATCAATGCCATGCAAGCTCTGGATCAGGCACCAGCTGGCGTTCCACGGCGCATTATTGTGTTTGGTATTTCTTCGTTACCGGCACAAATGGTTGAGGCGTTAGCGGCCGTCAGTCGTTTTAGCCAAGTGATGCTCTGTGTGCATAACCCCTGCCAGTATCACTGGGCGGATATTGTCGAAGATAAACAATTGCTGCGTCATGAGTATCGTCGGCAAAGCCGTAAGGAGGGGTTCCCTGAGGTGCTGTCGGTTGAGCAGCTGCATCAGTTTGCCCACCCATTATTGGCAGCTTGGGGCAAGCAGGGGCGTGACTATATTAGCTTGCTTGATCAGTACGATGAGCTGAACACTTACCAAGTGCAGTTTAACAGTCAAGGCCAACGGGTTGATATTTTTGAAGATGGACAGACCACGACGCTATTAGAGCAACTGCACAATGATATTTTGCATCTGCGCCCGCTGGCAGAAACGCAATCAACTTGGCCGGCAGTCAATCCTGAGTTTGATCACTCATTACGCTTTCATATTGCCCACAGTGCGCAGCGTGAAGTTGAAGTGTTGCATGACCAGCTGTTGGCTTATTTTAATGCTGACCCGAGCTTAAGGCCTCGGGATATCATTGTTATGGTGCCAGATATCGATAGCTATGCACCGCATATTCAAGCGGTGTTCGCCCAATATGCCCGCGATGATTTGCGCTATATCCCTTTTACTTTGTCGGATCAGGGCGAACAAACCACCGAGCCTCTACTGATTGCGTTGCAGGAATTGTTACGTCTACCTGAATCACGCCTCACCGTGACTGACATTATGAGTTTGTTAGATGTGCCCGCCGTGCGTGATCGTTTCGCCATTAATGAAACGCATTTACCCATACTGCAAAACTGGTTGGCTGGTGCTGGGGTGCGCTGGGGGCTGAATGCTCAGCACCGGGAAAACTTTGATTTGCCTGCTGGTCTGGCGCAAAACACCTGGGACTTTGGCTTGCAACGTATGCTGTTGGGTTATGCCATGGGCGACAGCGAGGCCTATGCAGGAATACAGCCCTATGATGAAGTGGGCGGTTTAGATGCGGCATTGATTGGCCCCTTAACTCATTTTCTCGATGCGCTACAGGGCTTGCATAAGCAATTGAGTGCCGCCCATGCTTGCAGTGACTGGCGTGATATTTTTCTTAACTTGCTTGAACAGTTCTTTTTGGTTGAAGAGGATAGCGACTACTTATTGCTGCAGCGCATGACTGAAGGCTGTGAGTTATGGTTTGAGCTGTGTCAGCAAGCAGAGCTAGAAGACCCATTAACCCTAGCGGTAGCGCGAGAAGCTTGGCTGAGCAATATAGAGGCGGATCACCTCAGTCAGCGTTTCCTTGCTGGATCAGTAAATTTTTGTACATTGATGCCCATGCGTGCTATTCCATTTCGCATGGTCTGCTTGTTGGGGATGAATGACGGTGATTATCCACGGGTACAAACGCCATTGGATTTTGACTTAATGGGCAGTGATTACCGGCCGGGTGACCGCTCACGCCGCGAAGACGACCGCTACTTATTGTTAGAGGCTTTGCTTTCCGCCCGTGAAAGATTGTATGTCAGCTGGGTGGGGCGCAGTGTGCGTGATAACACTGAGCGCCCGCCGTCAGTGCTCATTGCTCAACTACGTGATCATTTAAACAGTGGCTGGCGCTTAGCCAGTGAGCAGCCGTTATTGGACGCTTTGACCACAGAGCATCCTTTACAGCCTTTTAGTCAGCATTACTTTACTGATCAAAGTGAGCAAAAAGGTTTATTTACCTATGCCTCGGAATGGGCAGTGTTGCATCAGGCACTTGCGGAGCAGCCCATTCAAGCTCTGGGTGAGTTTATCCCCAGCAGCACTATCAGCCCAGATATGTTGCAACGTTTCTTAGCTGATCCGGTGCGATACTTCTTTAGTGAGCGGTTGAAAGTCTATTTAGATCAGCCCGAGCTGGAAGTCTATGAAGATGAGCCCTTTGCTTTAGATGGTTTGCAGCGCTTTATTCTGCAGCGTGAGTTACTGGATGCGGGGCAATATGCTCCTAGTGATGCAGAGCTCACTGAGGTTTTGCAGCAGCACAGTGAAAAGTTACAGCGCAGTGGCGCTCTGCCTTTACGCGCCTTTGGTGAGCAGCTGCGTGAAGAGTTGATTGAACCATTGTTAGGTCAGTTAGAAAACTATCGGAGTTATTGTCAGATTTGGTCAGAGCCCGAAGAGGCCGCACGTATTATTGATCTACAGGTGGGTCAGATGCATTTAGAAGGCTGGCTCGGTGGTTTGCGCCGCGCTCAGGCAAGTAATTCGCAAGAAAGTGAGTACGCGCGTATTGAGTTATTGCCCGGCAAGATTTATGCAGGGCGGGATCTTCGCTGGCATCGCTTATTGCGGCCATGGGTGCAGCATGTGCTACTCAATGCGACCGGGGCGCAAACTCAAACGCTGATTTGTGCCCAGGAAAGCAGTATTGCTTTTGCCAGTCTCGATACAGAAAGCGCGCAAAGGATTACTCAAGACTGGTTGCTGGCTTGGCAGCATGGGCTGAATGCGCCGTTGCCGGTGGCGTTAAAAACCGCTATGAGCTTCTTGAAAGAGGCGAATGACGATAAAGCTAAAGCCATCTATGAAGGTAGCTTTCGCTCTACCGGAGAAGTGCAAAACAGCGCTGCTTTGGCGCGCCAGTTTCCAACCTACGCCGATTTGCAGGCAGACGGTGATTTTAGTTACTGGGCTCAGCAACTCTATGGCGCTTTATTGAATGCACAGATTATCACTTTAGATCGCCAAGGAGATGCATCATGAGTCAGCAGGCGAACTTTCAGCGTCCTTTAGCTCTGGAATTTCCGCTGTATGGCAGTCGTTTAATTGAGGCCAGTGCCGGCACTGGGAAAACCTACACCATTGCTGCGTTATATATTCGTTTGATTTTGCAGCACGGTCTTGATCATGACGCTGCCTTTAACCGCGCCTTATTACCGCCGGAAATCTTAGTTGTCACCTTTACTGAAGCTGCCACCCAAGAGTTGCGCGATCGGGTGCGGGCTAAATTGGTTGAAGCCGCGCAAGTCTTCCGTGAAGAGCTGGAGCAGCCTGATACTTTATTAAGCCTGCTTCGGGATGATTACCCACCAGAGCAGTGGGCGGCGAGTGCCCAGCGGCTTGATCAGGCCGCGCAATGGATGGATGAGTCAGCTATTTCCACCATTCACTCGTGGTGTCAGCGCATGCTGCGTGAGCATGCATTTGATAGCGGTAGCTTATTTACCCAGAGTTTAGAGACCGACCATAGCGATCTTTTGGCCTTGGTAGTAAAAGACTATTGGCGCAAGCAATGCTATCCGCTGCGCGATGATAATGTGCTCTGGGCTTTACAACACTGGCAGCAGCCGGCAGTTTTGCAGGAGAAAATTTACCCGCTATTGACTGCGCACAGTACGCCGGCAGCAATGGACGCTGCAGGACAAACACTGGCGCAGTTATTGGATAGTGGTATTGCCGAGCAGCAGCAAACCTTGCGCGCTTTAAAGGCCCCATGGTTGCAATGGACTCAAGAGCTGCTCGATATGCTTGATGCTGCAGTAGCGGCTAAAGCAGTCAATGGCCGTGTAATTCAGGCGCGTTACTATGAGCCTTGGTTAGAGAAGATTAATAGCTGGGCGACGGATGACACTCAGCTTCAGTTGGATATTGCTACCGGCTTTACTCGACTGACGCCAGAAGGTTTGTCTGAGGCTTGGAAGGATACCAGTGCTGTACCGCAACATCCGGCTTTAGAAGCGATGCAATTGTTACCTAAGGCATTGGAGAAGCTGACGCGTCTTCTGAATGAGCAGGCGCTTTGGCATGCAGCAAACTGGATTAAGCGCCGCTTCCATCTAGAAAAACAGCAGCGGGCAGAAATGGGTTTTGACGATATGCTCACGCGTCTGGATAGCGCCTTGCAAGGGCCTACTGGTGAGCGACTGGCTGAAGTGATTCGTCAACAGTTTCCTGTGGCGTTGATTGATGAGTTCCAAGATACCGATCCACTGCAATACCGTATTTTTGATGCGGTGTATCAGATCGATGAGAACACCAGCGAGACCGGATTGTTTTTAATTGGCGACCCCAAACAAGCGATTTATAGCTTCCGCGGTGCCGATATTCATACCTATTTGTATGCGCGCGATGCCACCCTGGGGCGGCATTACAACCTTGATACTAACTTTCGCTCGACCGAACAGATGGTTGCTGCGGTTAACAGCTTATTTGAATTAGCTGAACAGCGCACAGCTGGGCAGGGTGCTTTCTTATTTAAACAAGGCAATAAAAATAGCCTGCCGTTTTTACCGGTGCAAGCCAGAGGCCGTGATCAGCAATGGTGGGTGGATGGCGCTGTGCAGCCGGCACTTAATGCTTGGTTAATTGATGCTGATGAACCTATCTCGCGGACGCAGTACCTGGAAGATATGGCTGCCAGCAGCGCCACTGAAATTGTCCGTTTGCTGAATTTGGCGCAACACGGTCAGGCTGGTTTTAAAGATGCCGATGGCCAGTTGCAAGCACTGCAGCCCAATGACATTGCTGTTCTAGTTAGGAATATGCATGAGGCGCAGGCGATTCGTAAGCAGCTGGCGCAACGTAATGTGCGCAGTGTCTATCTGTCGGATAAGGATTCAGTATTTGACAGTCAGGAGGCGCAGGATGTTTTGGCTTGGCTGTTGGCCTGCTTGCAACCCGATAATGAACGCGCGTTAAAATCTGCCTTAGCCAGCAGCACCTTTGCTTTACCGCTGAGCGAGTTGGAGCGAATTAACCAAGATGAGCTGTTGTGGGAAAGACGGGTTTTACAGTTTAAAGGTTATTTAGAAAACTGGCAGAAGCAAGGCGTGTTACCGATGCTGCGCAAAATGATGCATGACTTTCATTTGCCCCAACGTTTAGTGCAGCGCCCCAATGGCGAGCGCGCTTTAACTAACCTGCTGCATTTAGCTGAATTGCTGCAACATGCCTCCCGTGAACTGGATGGCGAGTTTGCTTTACTGCGTTATTTGCAAAGCGCCTGTAGCGGTCAGACAGATAGGGCACAGGAACAAGTGTTGCGCCTGGAAAGTGATGAGTCTTTGGTGCGGGTGATCACCATTCATAAAGCCAAAGGGCTGGAATACCCCTTAGTATTTTTGCCCTTTATCTGTGGCTTCCGTGCCCAAGAGGGTAAACAGCCGTTTAATGTGCAAATTGAGGGTCAGCGCCAACTGATGTTGCATGCAGATAAAGAGAGCCTGATGCAGGCTGAGCAAGAGCGCCTCGGTGAAGATCTGCGCCTGCTCTATGTGGCTTTAACCCGCGCTCGTTATGCCTGCTGGTTAGGTATAGCAGATATGAAAAAAGGCCGTGGTAAAACTTCGGTGCTGCACCAGAGTGCCATAGGCTACTTACTGAATAATGGGCAACCGCTGGTAGCAAGCCACGAATTAACGCGCTGGTTAGAGCCTTTTAATCACGCCGCCAGTTTAGTCAGCCAGGTTAGGGTTGCACCAGAAGCTGAACAAGAGCTGTTGTTAAGCAGCAGTGATGAATTTGAACCCACTTGGCGTCAAGCGCAGCGCCGTACTCGCGAGCATTGGTGGATTGCCTCATACAGTGCGTTGCGTCTCACTGTAGAAGCACCAGTTAGCGATAGCGCAGCGGCAGAACGGGTGGAAGACTTAGCCCCACAAACTGCGCTGGCGCAAAATATCAGTGATGATGAGCGTGACGAGCTCAGTGCAGTTGTGCTGCCAAATAGCCCGGCGCATATCCCTGAAGGTATGCACAGCTTTCCGCGGGGAGCAAAGCCCGGTACTTTTTTACACAGCTTATTGGAGTGGGCGGCGGAACAAGGTTTTGCTGCAATCCTAGAAGACCCTGAAGGGACGCAGGCGTATATTCAAGCGCGTAGTGAGTCTTATGGTTTTGAGAACTACACAGAGCTGCTGTGGCCGTGGTTAAAAGGCTATTTAGAGCAATCCTTTATAATTGATGGATTGCCCATGGCTTTATCTGAGCTGGCGCAATATCAAGCCGAAATGGAGTTTTGGTTTGCGACCCATAAGGCCGATACCCAGTTACTGGACCAATATGTGCGTGAGTTTATTTTGCCGGGCGAGTCGCGTCCTTATTTAGTCCCTGAGCGCCTCAACGGCATGTTTAAGGGCTTTATTGACTTGGTCCTCGAGCACCAAGGCCGTTATTACGTAGTTGACTACAAATCCAACTGGCTCGGTGAGCAAGATGCTGCTTACAGCAGCGAAGCGATGAATGAATGTGTGCTCAGCCACCGCTATGACTTGCAATACGCCTTATATATTTTGGCTTTGCACCGTTTACTGAAGCTGCGCATTACCGACTATGATTACGACACCCATATGGGCGGCGCGGTGTATATGTTTTTACGCGGCGCGCACAGTGATAGCCAAGGCTTGCATCAGGTACGGCCTGATCGCGCGTTAATCGAGCGTATGGATGCGCTGTTTAAAAGTACCACTCAGGAGGCGCAGTTATGATGCAGCAAGGACAGCTTTTCGCTGATGATAGCGAACCGCAGGTTGAACAAAGGGCTGAATATATCGCTGCCGAGCAGGCGCCATTTAATCCTGCTGACTACTTGGCTAATCGCGAGAGTATTTTTAAACTGCTCAATGATTGGTTGGAGCAGGGCTGGCTGAGAGCCTTAGATTTGGCCTTAGTTAAGTTGTTAGCCAAACTGGATCCAGAGGCAGAACCTTTAACGCTGTTAGTTATTGCCTTGGTCAGTCATCAGTTGGGCCATGGCCATATTTGCTTGGATCTAGACAGTTTGTTGCGCGACCCAGATTTGGCTTTATTGCTGCCGCCGGAAGGGCAGTTGGTTGAGCCGCAGCAGGTACTGCCATCCCAGCTATTGGCAGCTGTCAGTGTTGAGCAATGCTTGGCCGCTTTAGCACATAGCGTATTGCTGTCTGATCAAGAGCAGGGCACAGCTGCGCCGTTGGTATTGTTGCATAAGCGTTTATACCTCTACCGTTATTGGCAGTATGAAGTTGATGTAGCTGAGCACTTAGTGCGCCGCCTCAAAACCACTATGCCGTTGGCTGCTGATTTTACTCAGCGTTTGAGCACTTTATTTAACCAACCATTAATTGTTGGCGGGCAGCGGCAAACAGACTGGCAAAAAGTCGCTTGTGCGATGGCCGCGCAGGGGCAGTTAACTCTGATTACTGGGGGGCCTGGGACTGGCAAAACCACCACAGTGGTGCGTTTGCTGGCGCTGTTACAACAATCTGCCCTAGAGGATGGGCAAGCGTTGCGGATTCAACTGGCTGCACCCACTGGTAAGGCTGCGACACGTCTAACTGAATCCATCGGTGAGCAGGTGACTGGGTTGCCGGTAACTGCAGCAGTGAAACAGAGTATTCCCAGCGAAGTCACCACCTTGCACCGTTTGCTAGGCAGCTTGCCCAATACTCGCCGTTTTCGTCATAACAGTAGTAATCCGCTGGTGGTGGATGTGCTGGTGATTGATGAAGCATCGATGATTGATTTGGAAATGATGCACAGCGTACTGCAGGCTATGCCGGTCCATGCGCGGTTGATTTTACTGGGTGATAAAGATCAGTTGGCTTCTGTTGAAGCGGGTTCGGTGTTGGGCGATTTATGTGTGGATGCTGAACTGACGTATTACACAGTGCAAACCCAGCAGCAGCTTGAGCAACTGTGCAATGAACCGGTGCATGCCGAGCCTTGGTGTACCGGTGATTCAGCTCAGCATCCGCTCGCTCAACGCACGGTTATGCTGCGCCATTCACGGCGTTTTGGCAGTGATTCTGGAATTGGTCAACTGGCGCAGGCAGTCAATCAAGGGGAGCAGCACCATGCGTGGCAGTTGCTCCAGAAACCCTCTACAGATATTAGCTATTTAGCGCTTAATCACAGCAACTCTGCTGAATTGGATCACTTGTTACTTGGGGCAGCAGGTCAAGACCCTAAGCACTTGGGCTACCGGCATTACTTACAGATTTTACACCAGCAACGACCGTCACCTGATCAGCCTTTTGACGCCGACTGCTGGCAGCACTGGACCAGTAGCGTTTTGACCGCTTTTGATCAGTTCCGCCTATTGTGTGCTTTGCGCAAAGGGGATTTTGGTGTGGCAGGTTTAAATGAGCGGGTTGCCAATCTATTGCACAGTAGAGATCTTATTGCTGGCGCTGAAGGCTGGTACGAAGGTCGCCCAGTACTTGTCACGCAGAATGACTACAGTCTAGGGCTGATGAATGGCGATATTGGAATTGCTTTATTGCTACCAAGCAGCGAGTCAACAACTGCAACAGAAGAAGCAGAACAGGTTTTGCGCGTCGTGTTTGCGCGTAATGATGGAACAGGCGGTGTACGCTTTATTTTGCCCAGTCGCTTAACAGCCGTAGAAACTGTTTTTGCCATGACCGTACATAAATCCCAAGGCTCAGAGTTTGCCCATACGGCATTAATTTTACCTGATCGTCTCAATCCAGTTTTAACCAAAGAACTGCTCTATACCGGAATTACCCGAGCAAGAAATAATTTCACTTTAGTTGAAAGTCAGGCGGGTATTTTTGTCGCCGCAGTGCAGCGCAAAGTTGAGCGTGTCAGCGGGCTTAATCAGGCAATCATAGCTATAGGCCCCTAATGTCTATAGTTAAAACCACGTAGAACGACGTATAGCAGTTTAAAACCTTACAAAAGACAAAGACTTAAGATATATTTGACTATAGTCAATAGTTTTTAATGAACCTATTAATATACATAAAGCCCGAATAATAAAAGTCTGAAAGGAAAGTGATGATAATGAAAAAATTTCATCGTATAACTCTAACTGCCGCATCGTTATTTTTTGCAATAACATCGGCTCACGGGTTAGAGGGAGATGCCAAGGCTGGGGAGCAAACGGCAGCAGCCTGTGTTGCGTGCCATCAGCCAGACGGTTCCGGGATGAATATTCCAGGAGGGGAGTCTTGGCCAAGCTTAGCGGGCATTGATGCTAATTATTTATATAAGCAGCTCAGTGATATTAAAGCAGGTACGCGCCAAAGTCCGTCAATGATGCCTTTTGCTAATATGCTCAGTGAGCAGCAAGCTAAAGACGTCGCGGTTTATTACAGTCAAATGCCAGCAGTACCTGGAAAGGGTGGTGCTGAAGCGACTGAAGAAATGCTAGCACACGGTAAGAAACTAGCCACAGAAGGTGACTGGAATCGCTACATTGTGCCTTGCTCAACTTGTCATGGACCTGACAACTTAGGTGCAGGCGAATCATTCCCGAAGCTTGCTGGTCAACATGCTGGTTATATCTCAGACCAACTTAAAGCGTGGCAATCTGGTAGGCGTGATAACGACCCGCAACATTTAATGCTGGCAATTGCTGAGCGGTTAAATGATGAGGATATTCGGGCGGTATCAGAGTGGCTTGCACGTCAGCCGGCACAGTAAGAGGGAGAGTAATAATGAAAGAATCGAAAAAATTTATCTTCCGTGGTTTGGCGGTTGCCGTAGCTGCGAGCGTATTGAGTTTTGCTGCGCAGGCTGAAACTGAGCCGCGCTTTCCAGTGAATAATCCTGAGCCAACCGAAGAGCAATTTGTTCACATTCCGCCAACCATGGAAGACTTGGAGGATGCAGATATGCATCCCGAGTTAAAACGGGTTATTCGCCGTGGCCATGACTTGTTTGTGAATACTCAGCAGCTACGCGGTAAAAACGTTTTTAACAATATGAACTGTAGCAGCTGCCACCTAGGTGAGGGTCGCTTACCTTTTTCCGGCCCCGTCTGGCCAGCAGCGGTAACATTACCAGACTATCGCGGCAAAAATGGTCATGTGAATAACCTAGAAGAGCGTCTAGTAGGGTGCTTTACCTATTCGATGAACGGGAAGCCGCCTGCGTATGGCAGTGACGATATGCTGGCCTTAACGGCGTATCACCAGTGGCTTGCTAAAGGTGTTCCAATGTTCCAATCCGGCAGCAGCATGTATGGTCGAGGATTCGCTAGACTCCCAGACCCAGCTGAGGAAGTGGATTACGAGCGTGGCGCTAAAGTTTATGCAGAGAACTGCAGTATTTGTCACGCTGATAATGGTGGCGGCCTAGTACAAAATGAAAAAGTCATCTTCCCTGCTGTATGGGGAGATGACTCTTATAACTGGGGTGCAGGTATTATTCGTCACTACACCTTGTCCTCATTTATTAAGCACAATATGCCTTTGGGGCAACCCAATAGCTTGAGCGATCAACAAGCATGGGATGTGGCGTACTACATCAACACTCAAGAGCGTCCGCAAGATCCCCGTTACACTGGGGATGTTAAAGAAACCCGTGAAAAGTATTTAGATACCTTCCATAAGCACTCAAGCTATGGTTTAAAGGGTCAGGATGGCACTTTACTGGGTGATCACAATAATTTGGGCAATAAAGATTTCTTAATGCCCGATATTGTCCAGCCGCGTACGTTCACCGCTGATTAACTATATGTAATACTTACAAAAGATGGGGCTTTTATTAAGCCTCATTTTTATATTGCCAACCATAGGAATACTTAATGATTTTCTCACCATTAGCACGCGCTATCACTTTAGCAACTGCTGGCAGTGTATTACTGGCGATTCCATCGCTGGCCACTGCGGATTTTATTAATGACAGTACAGCTAACCTAGGTTTTCGTAACCTGTATATGAATCAGGATACGCGCAGCGGCCCTAGCTCTAATGCGAATAAAACCAAAGAAGAGTGGTCACAAGCCTTCATTTTAGACTATAAGTCTGGCTTTACTGAAGGCACCATTGGTGTTGGGGTAGATATATACGCTGCAACCGGTATTAAGCTGGATTCAGGTCCATACCGCAGCGCTGATACCTTCCCTCAGCGCAGCAATGGCAAATCCGTTGACAACTTCGGCAAGCTTGGTGGCACTTTTAAAGCAAGAGTGTCTGAAACAAATTTACAAGTGGGCACCTTGATGCCGCGCTTGCCTTTGATCCAAGCCAACTTAGAAGGGCGCTTATTGCCACAGATGTTTACGGGTGGAATGTTAACCTCCAATGAGATTGATGGTTTAACTGCACGCTTAGGTCATATTGATCGAGTTAATTACCGTAACTCGACCAATAGTGAACGCATGGAAATGAACGTAGTTGGCAAGCGTTTATATGATAAAAAAGACGGTAAAAACATTACTGGTGCTAATCGAGGCAATTACACAAGTAATTCCTTTGACTTAGCCAGTGTTGACTACAAGTGGAATGACTCACTGACCACTGGCTATAACTACGGTCGTTTGCAAGATATGTACAAGCAGCAGATCCTCACTGCTGTGCATTTGTTGCCACTGGGTGAGCAGCGCTCATTAAAAACTGATCTGCGGGCTTCGCGCTCGACCAGCGACGGTGATATTCGCGTCGACAACAGAGCCTTCTCCGGCATGATGACCTATAGCTTTGGCTTTAATAAGCTGAGTTTGGGTTATCAGAAAATGACCGGCGATACAGGTTATGCCTATATCCAGGGCACAGATCCATTTTTGGTTAACTTTGTGGCCAACCGCGAATTCGGTGCTAAAGATGAGAAGTCTTGGCAAGTGCGTCACGATTATAATTTCGCTGGTCTAGGTATTCCTGGTTTAACCATGTTTAACCGGTACGTTAAAGGTACCGGCGCAGACTTAGGTCCGGGTAAGTCAGAAGGCCGTGAGTGGGAACGTGACTTCGATATTTCCTATGCATTCCAAACAGGTGCTCTGAAAAACCTAAACGTACGCTGGAGAAACTCAACAGTACGCTCCAACGTTACCAAAGATTTGGATGATAACCGTTTGATCCTAGCCTACACCTTGCCTTTGCTCTAAGCAGGGCTGATCCAACTGACCGTTCGTAGTCGGTTGTATTGAATAACTTTGCGAGGAGACAGTGCTCTGCTCGCAAAGTTGTTACTTACTGCTTGATATAGTCTTTTCAATATGGTACTTGCTTTTTTAGAGCAGGTATTGTATAGTAGTTACTTCTATCCCGAATCAAACGACTATTTGGTTGAGTGGCGTGGTACAGAGAAAGACATCACCGGTACGCCTCAGAGCAATTGCTCGCGCATAATCCAAAATGCTATATCAATGTTTTCGCAATGAAAACTTGATTCAATACTGAATATTTACTTCAGTACTGCTTTATTTCTGCAAACCACCTGCTTTTATGATGAGCAATTATATTGCTATGTCTCGTTTTCGGGAGACTTTACAGTTTTTGCTGTATGGAAATTATAAAAAAGGGGTAAGGATATGGATAACCTAAAAGTATTTAAAAAAATGGGTCGTTTCGTTGCTGCACAAATTAATATGATGAGTCAAAGTGCGCAAGAAGCCCAACAGTCAAGTGATTCAACAATGGGTTTAGAAAACCAGCTGATTGTTGACGCTTGGAACACGCTATCTGATCGTGATGGTTTAACTAACAGTAGCGTTTGCTAAATTAAGCTGTGCGCCTACCTTGGCTGGGTAGGCGCAGCTTTAAAAGCTCCAGCCAAGACCCTGTAAATGATTCTGTGTAACTGCCAAGGTTAAATATAATCCGTTAAGCGGTCTTCAAACTCAATCATAAATCGGTTCAATGCCGGTTTCCAATTACGAATCGGCATCGTCCATTTTTTAGACGCGTTCTGGATCGCTAAATAAATCACTTTCTTAGCAGAGTCATCGGTTGGGAATAGTTTACGTTTTTTGATGGCTTTGCGGATCACACTGTTCAACGATTCAATGGCGTTGGTGGTGTAAATCACCTTCCTGATATCTGCAGGATAGTTGAACAAAGTATTGAGGTTATGCCAGTGCGTTCGCCATGATTTGCTGATCTGTGGGTACTTATCGTCCCAGTGCTCAGCAAATTGGTTCAGGGCTAGCAAGGCTTCTTCTTCGGTGACTGATTGGTATATTTGCTTTAACTCGGCGGTGACGGCCTTGTAGTCCTTCCAGGGCACATATTTGACTGAGTTGCGCACCATGTGAACGATGCAAAGCTGAATTTGAGTCTCAGGGAAGACCGCATTAATGGCATCAGGGAAGCCTTTTAGCCCGTCAACACAGGCAATTAATATATCTTTTACGCCCCGATTTTGCAGCTCAGTGAGCACGTTAAGCCAGAACTTAGCGCCTTCATTTTCAGACAGCCATAAGCCTAATAGCTCTTTGTGGCCTTCCATATTCACGCCTAGAGCAAGATAAACGGCTTTGTTGATAACATGCTTATCTTGGCGGATTTTAACCACAATGCAGTCCAGATAAACGATGGGGTAAACCGCATCCAGTGGCCGTGACTGCCACTCAACTACCTGTTCAATCACCGCATCAGTGACTTTGGATATGAGGCTTGCAGACACATCTGCGCCGTACATTTCTTTGAAGGTCTCGACAATTTCTCGTGTCGTCATGCCTTGGGCATAAAGGAAAAGGATTTTATCATCCATCGAGGTGAAGCGGGTTTGGTGTTTTTTCACCAGCTGCGGTTCAAAATCACCTTGTCGGTCACGTGGCGTATCCAGCTCAAATTGACCCTCTTCAGTGCGCACGGTCTTGCGCGTGACACCATTGCGACTGTTGTCTGAGCTGGACTGCTCGTGCTTGCGAT
>CAZEZR010000026.1:0-1929 GCA_964516465.1 uncultured Thiopseudomonas sp.
GCAACGCCCATGTCGGGCTGAAGCCGCGACCTACAGGGGTGTGCAGTATGTTTTTTAATGTAGGTCGTGCCTTTAGGCCGACAAATCTTCCAGGCAACGTCTTTGCCTCAGAAAGCCTGTTAGGTCGTCCCTTTAGGGCGACACATCCCTCAACCAGCGCTTCTGCATTGGGGTATTTGCAATGCCCGTGTCGGGCTGAAGCCGCGACCTACACGAGCGGTTTTCGAGTTTTGCGTTTTTGTATTAGGGCATTTTCAATGCCCATGTCGACCTAAAGGCGCGACCTATCAGAATGACCTGCAGTAGGATCTTTGCACTTGTATGCATAACGAAGTGGGATGATTGCTTTTAATTAAGCTTTTTGGGGAAGATTGCAGCGGATCGAGGGTGACTGGCGTATGCTTTTTGCGGTGGCCTGGTTCAGCGGTGGTGCTACCGAGAGCAGGCGATGTTGACCTACAGAAAGAAGAGGTGAGGTGCTGCAATGGATATTGAGCTGGCCCGTACATTTTTAGCCATTGTGCGCTGTGGCAGTTTTATTGCGGCGGCGGAGCAATTGTGTGTCACTCAAACCACGGTGACTGCGCGGATTAAAAATCTTGAGGGGCTGCTCAATTGTTCATTGTTTGTGCGTAACCGTGCAGGCGCGAGCTTAACTGTGCATGGGGAGCACTTTGTCCGTTATGCCCATCAACTGCTGCAAACCTGGGAGGCGGCGCGCAATGCTTTGCCTTTTCCAGACAGTTTGCAAGTGCAGCTGCAACTCGCCGCTGAAGCAAGTTTGTGGAATCCGCTCCTGAAAGACTGGTTTGCTCGGCTGGCGCAAGAGCAGAGCAGTTATGCGGTAAATGCCAGTGTCTATGATTTCAGTACCCTGCGGACAAAGCTGGAAAGCGGCAAGCTGGACGCGGTCTTGATGCATGAGCCGCATTATTGGCCGGGTTTGCAAGTGGAGCAGTTACTGGAGGAAAAGCTGGTGCAAGTGCAGTCAGTGTTGCAGCCCGACCCCTATATTTATGTGGACTGGGGTACCTTATTTCGCCAGCAACATGACGCGGTGTTGCCGGAGCATGCGCACAGTGCGCTGCGTTGCAATCTCGGGCCTTTGGCGTTGCAGACAATATTACACCAAGGCGGCCGTGGTTATTTTAGAACGCGGGTGGTGGAGTCCTATATCGAACAAGGCAGCTTACAACGAGTGCCTTATGCACCAGAGTTTTCCTGGCCGGTTTATATTGTTTATGCAGATGCACAGACTAGTCCAGCTCTGCAGCATGCCTTGGGTGTGCTTAAAACGTTGGTCCAAGATGATGCTAACTGGCAGCAAGAGCGTTTGAGTTATTAGGTGCAGTGGCCTAAATGTAGGTCGTCCCTTTAGGGCGACAATTTTATCAGGCAACACCTTTGTGTCAGGGCGTTTGCAACGCCCATGTCGGGCTGAAGCCGCGACCTACACGAGCGACCTGCACGAGCGGTTTTCAAGTTTTGCGATTTTGTATTAGGGCATTTTCAATGCCCATGTCGGGCTGAAGCCGCGACCTACACGCGCGACCTACACGAACGGTTTTCGAGTTTTGCGTTTTTGTATTAGGGCATTTTCAATGCCCATGTCGGCCTAAAGGCGCGACCTACAAGAGCAACCTACACGCGCGACCTGCAGGCGTAAGAATGGGGTATGAAATACAAGGGTGGTGCACGGATACGGTGAAATCATGTAGGTAACGCCATAAAAAATGTAGGTCGTCCCTTTAGGGCGACAATTTTATCAGGCAACACCTTTGTGTCAGGGCGTTTGCAACGCCCATGTCGGGCTGAAGCCGCGACCTACAAGGGCAACCTACACGAGCGCTTTTCAAGTTTTGCGATTTTGTATTAGGGCGTTTGCAACGCCCATGTCGGGCTGAAGCCGCGACCTACACGAGCGACCTG